>NZ_JACJPW010000095.1 GCF_014696265.1 Aerosakkonema funiforme FACHB-1375
CCTTAATTAGCAAGCACTTCAGGCTTTCCTGATTTTAGTCATTTCCGATTAACTTTACAAAACTTTACGTCTTGTCCTATTTTGCACGTATCTCGGCTTTACCCCGTTACTAGATATGGATTATGAGCCAAGCCAGCTACCTTACGTTGATGCAGTTGAACTTGTTGACTTAAAGGGTCTTCAACCTAATGGGGTTGGCGGGTACATGAGAATAGCCAAGGATGCTCCATACGTTCGTGTCAAAGGAGAAACTGCACAACAAATTGCACGTTTATGGCGGCAACTCCCGCCCGACGAACAAATGCGCTGCCACATTCCGCCGTTCGGGTTACGCTTCTACATGGGGAATAAACTGCTAGTACAAGGATCTGTTTGTTGGCAGTGCAATAATATTTATGTTGAGGAGAATGGTGAAGACTTGGTATACGAATTTGATGCACAACATCCACATTCTCAACAACTCCTTGCTTTACTACAACTTTTAGCAGAGCGATCGTTTTAAGCAATCTAGCAAACATCTAGTCGGCTAAAAAAGATTTTTTGTATAATTTATAACATAGTTTCATTTGTGCGTACAATTGACATGGCTTGCTCCTGAAAAGCGACTAAAATGAGTAGGTGCGGATGTGCAGAAAATCCCTCCAAAAGCGAGAATTATTCGCAATTAAGTTTAAAAATTTGGCTCGAAAGTAGGAATAAAAAGGAAATAATAGGGATAAGTAGGAAATAATAGGAAAAAGTAGGTAAAAAATGCACAAAATTACCTACTTTTTTTAGGTGCTTTTTTCGGCTTCGCGTCGGTGCAAGCAGTCAGTTGGCACTGTTGCCACTTCACCGATAAAATGGCACTAAGCTGGAAGGATAAAATGGCACGCTCTGGGAGCGGAGAATGCCCGCATTTCTCACAAAATTTGCGATCGCCAACCGCCAAAGCCTTACTGGATAATAGTTTCAGCGTGCAAATACCCAGTTTCCACATCCAACAGTGTGTGAATCGGTAGCAATTCAAAATTATCAGGAATTAGAGGGGGAGGAAATCAAAGATTAACCGTGAATTTTTGATAATAATTAAATAATTTAATCATCAATTATTAGGCGAATAAATCTGCTATAATTGAGGAGTGAAAAATCAAATATTCCTCAGCTTATGACTCCCAATTCTCAAGAAAAAGCCTGTAAGCAATTCAATTTAGGAAAAGTTAAAGGCAAAGAAATCATCGCTAATTTTTCGGGAGGAAGAATTACTTCAAATGCCGGGATTATCTTAATAGCAGAATTAGACAAAAAGTTGAAAATTAGCCAGCGATTTTCCAAATGTTTTCAAGATTATAGAAATTCATCTTATATAGATTATTCGGTTGAGCAATTAGTCACTCAAAGAATTTATGGACTCGTATTAGGTTATGAAGATGTCAATGACCACGACAAATTACGTGATGATGCAGCTTTAGCCATAGCCCTAGAAAAACTTGACAAATTAGACTCAAATCAAAGAAGTTTGGCTGGAAAAAGTACAATTAATCGACTAGAGTATTGTCCCGAAACTATTCTCAATCAAGAAAATAGCCGTTATCATCGGATTGAACATGACCCGAAGAAGATCGAAAACCTGTTTGTTGACATCTTTTTACAGTCTTATCAAAAGCCTCCTTCTCATATTATTTTAGATATGGATGTCACAGACGATCGAGTACATGGCAATCAAGAGGGAGCTTTTTTCAATACTTATTATCAAGGAGTTTGTTACGCTCCATTATATATTTTTTGTGGGCATCATTTATTAGTAGCTAAGCTCCGTCCTTCTAATGTAGATCCGGCAGAAGGAGCATTAGAAGAATTACAAAGAGTGATTGGATTAATCAGAAAAGAATGGCCAACTACTCAGATTCTAGTGCGCGGCGATAGTGCTTATGCGCGAGAAGAAATCTTTAATTTCTGCGAAGAACAAGATGGCGTTGAATATGCGATAGCTATGGCAACTAATCGCCAATTAAAGTTAAGAGCTAACCAGACAATTGAGAAAGCTAAAAATGAATATTCTAGAAAACTTGAACCGATTGTTGAATTGATGGAAAGCCTTTTTGAGAAAAATGAAGATTTAGAAGTAGTCAGAACGTTAGTTCCTAGTTCAACTTGGTATCGTTCTTTATGTTATCAAACAGAAAAATCATGGAGTCGTCTTAGAAGAGTTGTGACGAAAGTTTGTTATGGGAGTGAAGGCTTAAAAATTCGTCATGTTGTTACTTCTTTACCTGCGGCCAAAATTACTCCATCAGAGCTTTATACAGATAAATATTGTCCGAGAGGAGAGATGGAAAATCGCCTGAAAGAACAACAATTAGATTTATTCGCTGACCGCACTTCAACTCAAACATTCCAAAGTAATCAATTAAGACTTTGGTTCTCATCAATAGCTTATGTTTTAATGCAAGCTTTTCGTCATCGTTGTTTATCTAAAACTTCTTTTTCTCAAGCAACCGTCGGCACAATTCGTCTGAATTTCCTGAAGTTGGGAGCGAGAATTACTGTGAGTGCTAGACGAATTTTAATGGCGATTACCAGTGCTTGCCCCTGTCAAGATATTTTGTCTATTGCTTACTTTAGAATTCAAGGAATTCAGGATACTGGTTGATTTTTTGACGGTAACTTGCTCAACTAAATAGCTCGTCAATGACTGACTATATATGCAGTCTATTTTCTGATGAGTAGTTTTTTGAATTAAGCTGATTTTACTGACGATTTAGTAACTGTTTGGTGATTTTAGATTACATTTTTCTCTAGCGACTGTTTCCATATCTCTTGTTTTTCAAAAAGTTCAACTTTTCATCCCCAAATTAGCTTTTCAAATCAGTTTGTGAGAAATGCGGGAATGCTGATTCCTTCGTTACCTTAACCCAGTGATTACAAAACAGCTAGAAACATAAAATGGCACAAAGTTGCCAAAACCGTGGTTGAATAGAGATATCCCAATCCCAGTTCGCCAGCAATAGGGAGAATCAGCCCCGATGCTGAGCTACGACCAGTTTGTTCAGTGGTGTCAAAACTTGGCGCTAACTGAACAGACAATCCAACAAATTGCTCACATCCGCAACTCGCCACCATCGCGGCGAGTCCACAGCCGTGCGGGAAACGTCAGCGGTCGCTACCCCAGCCGCAAAATGGGGTTAACCATCCAATTCGAGAGCCACCGCAACGAGCTAGCAGCCATCTATGAAATGGAATATGACTCATCAGTTCTCGAATACTACGACCAACCCCCGCCCTTCAAACTGCTTTACGAAGCCAAAAACGGTCGTCAAATCGGAGTCTTACATACCCCAGATTTCTTCGTCATCCGCATCCACACTTGTGGTTGGGAAGAATGGAAAACAGCAGAAGAATTAGAACGATTAGGGACACAAATGCCAAATCGCTATCAGAAACAACCAGACGGTAGCTGGCGATGTCCCCCAGGTGAAACACACGCCCAAAATTTCGGACTGTATTATCGCGTCCGTTCGGGAGCCGAAATTAACTGGAACCTACAACGCAATCTCTTATTCTTAGAAGACTACTTTCGCACAGACTCATATCCTCAAAACGAACAAACCACCCAAAAAATAACAGCACTAATATCAGCAATACCTGGCATAACATTAGCAGAACTTTTCAACCAAGGTATCAAACCAGATGACATATACGCACTAATCGCTAGCGAAAAAGTTTACGCCGATTTACAAATTGCCCCCTTAGCTTCTCAACCCGAAAGAATACAAATTTTCCCTGACATCCTCACCAGTAAAAATTTTCAACGCCACGAGAGAAAAACCCAATTAATCCAAACAGAAGAATTGCCCCTGCCCAAAGCATCTCTAACAGTCAACAATCATCTCAACGACATCCTAACTAGCGCTAGTGAGAAAGATTGTACAGAAGCAAATCGGCGCTATCAGATTATCGCCCCCTACTTACAAGGTTCAGCCCCCAGCTTTGAATCAGTACCAAAGCGAACATTTTATCGCTGGGTTAACCAATGGCGAAAAGCAGAAACCTTATATGGTTCAGGCTACATGGGTTTATTACCAAAAAGCCATCTCCGAGGAAACCGCCGAACTAAACTACCCCCAGCCACCGTGAACTTACTAGAAGAATTCATTGCTAATGATTACGAAACCCTCAAACAAAAAGGTAAACTAGCATCTTATAGCAGCTTCCAAAAAGCTTGTTCAGAACAAGGAATTTTAGCACCCAGCTATAAAACATTTGCCCTCGCCACACAATTGCGCCCACAACAAGAACAAATTACCAAACGCCAGGGACATCGCGCTGCATACAAGCACGAAACCTTCCACTGGGAATTAGAACTAACCACTCCCAGACATGGAGACAGACCCTTTGAAATTTGCCACATTGACCACACAGAACTAGATATTGAACTAATCAGTTCTCGTACATCTGTAAACCTCGGTCGCCCTTGGGCTACCTTTTTAACCGACGCTTATTCCCGCCGAATTTTAGCCATCTACCTCACCTTTGACCCACCCAGCTATCGCAGTTGCATGATGGTAATGCGTGAATGCGTTCGCCGTCATTCTCGCTTACCGCAGTCAGTAGTAGTAGATGGTGCAAAAGAATTCATGAGCGTATACTTTGAAAGACTCCTTGCAGCTTATGAATGCACCAAAAAAACCCGTCCTGCTGCTAAACCCAGGTTTGGTTCCGTCTGCGAACGGCTGTTCGGAACTGCCAACACTATGTTCATTCATAACCTTCAAGGAAACACTCAAATCACTCGTCAAAACCGCCAAGTTACGAAAGCAGTTAATCCTCGAAACCAAGCAGTTTGGACGCTCGGTAGTTTGTATCAAAACCTGTGCGATTGGGCTTATGAATTTTATGATAATAAAGAGCATCCTGCTTTAGGAAAAAGCCCGCGCATCGCTTATGAAGAAGGGTTAATCCTTTCAGGAAATCGCCCCCAAAAATTAATCTCTTACGACGAAACCTTCCGCATTCTTACCCTACCCACCACTACCAAAGGAACAGCCAAAGTTATCCCAAATCAAGGCGTAAAGATAAATCATATTTACTATTGGCACAATAGTTTCCGCAGTCGGACAGTCGAAAAAACCCAAGTACCTGTACGTTATGACCCCTTTGATGCCTCCTGTGCTTACGCTTATGTCAAGGGACAGTGGGTAAGCTGTATTTCGCAGCATTACAGCAGTTTTCACGGTCGTTCAGAAAGAGAAATTATAGCTGCTTCGGAGGAACTACGAAAACAGTACAAAAATCACTCCCAAAATTTTAGTATTAATGCCAAAGCGCTGGCAGAATTTTTAGCAAGTACACAAGCAACTGAAGCTGTCCTGTTGCAGCGCTTGCGGGATGCAGAAGCTAAAGATGTTTTATCAACTATGGAAACTTCTTTGCACAATCTAACCCCAGAAAGAGTACCCATTCCTACTCAATTACACAATGCCATCCCATTCAAAGCAGAAATAGATTATTCGGCAACTCCAGATACATCTAGTGATTCAGAAATTCAACCTTACGATGAGTTTTGGTAATGACAACTCTACCCCGGTTTCCTCGTGAACTTTTACAAGCATCCAAATCAGAAAGACTAGCTTACTTCTCTGATTGTACAGTTGTACATCGCCGATTAAAAGAAGCTTATGATAATTTTGTAGAAGCGATAACTAATCCCGGAGGCGCAGCATTAGTCTTTTTATTTGGGCCGACAGGTGTGGGAAAAACCACGCTCCTGTATCAGGTAATGAAAGTCCTAATAGAGCAGAATTTATTAGCAATGGCACTAGACCCTGGTTTCATTCCCGTCGCTACTGTAGAAGCCCACTCTCCAGAATTGGGGAATTTTGATTGGAAAGATTACTACAAGAGCGTCTTAGTAGCGCTGGCTGACCCATTTGTTGAATACAAATTGAAAACTAGAAGCAGCCGAACTTATGGCAGTGGAAAAGAACAACATTTAGCCAAATCAAAAGCCAACCTATCCTCAATTAGAGAAGACGTAGAATACACGATGAGTCAGCGCCAGTTAATCGCTTTTCTAGTTGATGAAGCACAGCGATTTACTAAAATGGCGAGCGGGCGACGACTGCAAGACCAAATGGATGCTATTGTGTCAATGGCTGGTATGACAAATACTCTACATGGATTGTTTGGCACTTATGAACTATTGGAATTTCGGAATCTGAGCGCTCAATTGAGCCGACGCAGCATCGATATCCACTTTCAGCGTTACCAGGTTGAATATGCGGAAGATATTATAGATTTCAAACGGGTACTCAAGAGCTTTGCTTGTCAGATGCCTTTGCCAGAAGAACCTGATTTGGAGTTGCATTGGGAATATTTTTATGAACGTAGTATCGGATGTGTAGGTATTGTTAAGGATTGGCTGACTCAAGCTTTAAGAAAAGCCTTAGATGCGGAAGCTTCTACTCTTACTCTCGTTCATCTCAAACCTTATGCTCCCTCTGTATCTAAATGTATGCAAATGATTACTGAGGCTATCGAAGGTGAGAAGGCTTTGATTGAGGATGAAACAGAATTAATTAAGCTGCGCCAAAAGTTAGGATTGACCGCAATCTCTTCACCGATAGCTAAAGAAGCATCTCCAGATAATATGGCTAATTCTGCTCAAACTTCTAAGACTTCTCGAAAGAAGAGAAACCCTGGCGAGCGCAATCCCCATCGGGATGTTATTGGAGGGACTCAAAATGTCAGTTAATAGATTCACTCTCCATCAGCGTAGAAAAACTTTTCTACCAGACATTCCTGAACGTAGCTGCCTTTATCCTCTTGCACCTTGGGGCGTAGGGACTTCTGATGTGGAAAGTTTAACTAGCTATGTCGCGAGATTGGCAGCTATTCATCAAGTACCAACTGGGATTTTGCTTGGAAAGTATGTCACTCCGATAATTAGCCAATTTACTGACAAAGATGTGCCAAGGATATCTCATTCTTTTTGGAGAGCTTTTGGCACAGATACAGGTGCTTGGAATGGTTTGGGTGTGATGGCTTTTAATTGTTCTGTCGCTGTCTGTTCACTAACAAAACAACATCATCTTCATTTGTTGACTCTGTTAAGTTGTCATCAAGTTTTATCTCACCGAGGATTACTCCGTCCTTATAAGGCTTGGTGTCCAGCTTGTTATGAGGAATGGGAAAAGTTAGGGATTGTTCTTCACGAACCTTTGCTTTGGTCGCTGAAATTAGTCACAGTTTGTGTGCGTCATCAACAACGACTGCAACATCAATGTCCTTATTGTTATCGGTCATTGTATTGGTTGGAGTGGAATTCACGTCCTGGCTTCTGTTCGAGATGCCACCAGTGGTTGGGAAAAACAGAATGCTCAAGGGAAATGTTAGACAAAGAGGAGGAAGTCTGGCAAGCTTTTGTGGTGAAGAATCTGGCCCAATTGTTAGTGGCAGCCCCAACTTTTGCGTCTCCTCCACCGAGAGAGAATATTGCCCGTGGGATGAAGTTGTGTATTGATGCTGTGACTGGGGGAAATGCGAAAGCTTTTGCTGACAAGTTATATTATTCGGCTTCTGTGCCGGGGGAGTGGCGAAGGGGGAATGCTCTGCCACAATTGGATTTGCTCTTTAGGCTTTGTTACTGTCTACAGGTGCCGTTACTTAAGTTCTTGACTGGGGAAGTGGTTCTTGATGAACCTGTGAGTTTAATACCGCTACCGGAACATCAATCGATGCGGAAAAAGTACCGACCTTTTGATTTTGCACGAGTTCAAGGTTTGTTGGAAGCGGCGCTGCAACAGAGTCCACCCAAAACGATGCGGCAGGTGGCTTTGGAAATCGGATACGATCCTGGGGATTTGTCTAAATATTTTCCTGATTTGTGTCGTGCTATTTCTGTGCGTTACAAGCGTCGTAAGCTGGAAGCATAAAATGGCACTCCTCTATTTGAAGGATAAAATGGCACAGCGTGCCATTTTATCCTTCAAGTGACAACTGTTGTAGTAAATTGTGTGTCAAGTGAGTGACATAACTCAATGGAAAATTTTCCATTGGGGCTTGCACGCTCGTCGAGGATACCCAACCCAAAATTCACTCACCTAAAACCTCCGGGAAGTGTGGAAGCCCCCGCGTTTTTACCGGGGGATGAAACACGACACGAGCGAATTTATTCGCTGTGCATTTGTCACCAAGAATAAGCATATCCATCCTTTCGGTGAATTGCTTGACAGTATTTATGGCTAATTCCTTGTACTCGACCATCTTTAGTAGCAATATCAAAACTACCAGATGCTCGACAAAGAACGCGCCCAATATAAGTGCCAATTTTCTTGCCACTTGTAACAACGGCTTTGACAATATCGCCTGTTTGAAACCCCTGATGAATTTGAGTTCTAGACCGATGACGAATTGGGAAACCGTATTTATCCGTGCCGCACATCTGACGAGTTCCATGCCCCATAGCTTTGATTAATAGCGGTTGTATCGTTTTAACATCTAATTGTTCGACATTACCCACACAAGCTGCATCCAGCCAGTGCGTTTTAGGTAGCTCTAACCGACATCGGTTAAACTTGGTTTTACCTCCGCTGGCTACCTTAACAGGTAAGCCAGTTTGTTTGAGTCTATTAAACAAAGCCCATCGGGTTGAATTGACTGCTGCGGCATCTTTTAACGGACGTTTAGCTTGAGCCAACACTCTTTTTAAGACATCCGGCTTCTTTTTCAAGAAAGCCTCAATATCCTGAGTTCCTTTCTTAATATTGCAAGGTTCACAAGCTAGGCATAGATTAGAAATTCGGTTTGTACCTCCTTTAGCTTTGGGGTGAATGTGTTCAATTTGTAAAAGTACATTTTCCTTACCACAGTAAGCGCATTTTCGCGACCACTTAGCTAATAAATATTCCCGAACTTCGTAACCAAATAACGTTCCTTGCTGGTACTCAATACCTGATATTTCTGGGTTTTCGATATGCTGTAAGTCAAATCGCACAAGTTCTTGGGAAATCCCTTCTATGGGGGTATATCGACGCAATCGATTTACCCAAGTCAGGATTGTTTCAACTCGATGCTGAAGACTGGGGGCTAGCCATCCATCAGGACGATTACGGTTAAGAAAACGAGGCTGGCGGTATCTGGTTTTACGGTTACGACGCCCTCTTCTTAATGCTCTACGTGACTCAAGAGCATCCTTAATTTGCTGTCCGCGATGGATAATTTCTGCACCAAAAACCACTTTTTCTCCTTGGAGTAAGGCAATTCCAGTTACTTTTGACCCTGGATCTAGTTTCAGTTGCATTGGTATCGGTTTATCATCAACAGCTTTATTCAAAACTATTGTAAAGGGAAACCGTCGAAATACTTTTGCTTTTCCTGATTTGAGTAAACTTCTAGCCACTCCAGGGGTACAGGGGTTGAGTGGTTTACGGTTGGTATCTATAACTAGAACAAAGTTAGACATTGTTGTGTCTCTCCTGATTTCTCGTAACGTTAGCTTCGCCAATGTTCAGAGTCGGTACGCATCCAAAACGCACTTCCTTAACCCCAACCGAGATGTTTAACGTTTTGGTTCTAGGGCTTGAGTCTAGCTACGCAACTCAAGGTAGGAACTTTAACTCTTGCTCTGAACGTAGTCATGATTACTAAGGCTGGTCAGCTATCTGAATCGGAGGCATGAAGCCCCCGTGCTTCAGCCGGGGGTGCTGACTCGGTTGCGGGTTGATAAATCTGACGCAACTCTTCCACGGAACTCACCGTTCTCAGTCCCGCTTGAACTGCTCTCAACTGCTCTATATCTATTAGAAGGGAAATTTCTGGCAACAAGTTTAATCCCTCGCTGCCAAATTTCAACTCTAACCCCAGTTCAATGCTTTCTAGGAGTATCTGTCTCAGAAGCTGCTGGCTTTGCTCAATCCCCTGCTGAATACCCTTTTGAATTCCGATTCGCTCAACGCTCGTGATGTATGGCATACGCCTTTCCTCTTCTAATTGAATCACTTCCTGCCAAAACAGTTGCTCTAATTCTTGTGGGAGGCTCATTACCCAGTCTATAAACTGGAATAAATTAATGACATCTTCCTGTTCAAACCGGAGTTCGTACAACCGTCTGGTTAGAGACAGTTTCCATTCTTTACGCTGATTTCTATTTTCGCGGGTTTCAATCGCTTTCAAGTGGGCCATTACTACGGTAGCAAAGGGGTTGCGGCTTTCTTCTAACGCCGACCACTGTTGTCGGTAGTCTAGCAACTTCACTACCGGAAACCTGAATCCGATTGAACATCCAAATAATTCATAGCCAAATTGATTGGGTCGCCAGTTTTTTCGCTCGTCACCCAGCACGGCTAGAGAAGCTACCGATCTCTTGTAGCGATCGTAGATGCGATAATGATAACTGAACATCCTTTCGGCAAAGTCGGATTCTTCCTGGCTTTGGACTTCTATATGAATTAAAACCCAAGCTAGAGAACCACTTTTAAGATAAATCTTTACCAGTTTATCGGCCAGTCGCCGTCCCAGTTCCGCATCCCGCACCACCTGTTGCAGTTCCTTGTCCAGAAACTCCGGGGTGCTAGTCCAATCAATTTGTTCGTGAGCTTGTGGGAAAAAGAATAATATAAATTCCTCAAAATATCGTTGTAGGATATCTTTCCAAGGGGAATCGAATTCAGTCTGGGGATTGGTCATGCACCTTGCTGAGTAGTAGGAAGTTTAGCTCTGGGTATTTTATGCAGTTGACACCCGTTAAATTATAGTGCCACGCATGATGCCTTCATTTCTCTAAAACTCAAAGTGACAACTCAAACCCACGTTGTGACTGCTTTCGTTCCAGTTCCAATTGCTCTCTTTCTCGTGTTTCAATTAGCAACTGCTGCCATCGTTGAAAGAACTGCACGTCTTGAACGGTAAGCCTATTGCGCTCAACCGCTGACCAGCCATCATCCTTACACATCGCTCTCATTAATTGCTGATTGTCGCTATTCCTCACCAGCACCAATTCATCCTCATCCCAACCAGCCGTATACTGCTTACCTTGATATCCGTTTTCACCAATATGATGCAGGTAATTATTAACAATTCGCGCCACAATTCTAGTACGTTGCCGCTGTACCTCTTCGACATCTGCTGGTTGACGATTGCTAGCTCTTTGAATAGCCCTATCTTGTTCTCTACTATAACTGATACCTTTATATTTCTGAAGCCCTGGAAAAGTATACTCCCTACCCAAATGAGTACCGCTAATTGCAATGCCATCTAACTGATAGGAAATCCCTTTATTTTTTCCAGTGCGCGTGTAACCAACCCTAACATCAATTCCTTCATCTTTTAGTCGGTTAATCAATTGCGGCATCGCAGGACAATTTGTAGCCGCTTCATCGATATAATCTTGCAACTTCTCCCGCACGCTTTCTTCCCCAGTGCGCTGTAGTCGTCGCCATTCTCCAGTAGTGGGACTCCTACGCCCTTTCTCCCAACTGGGCTGCACTGCTTCTAACTGATAATCTCGTTCTAGCTGACGAATCAGTTGTTCCGAACGCCTGTAGTCCCAACCGTCATGCACGCATTCCCCAGTTAACTTGATTCTACTGGCAACAATATGGATGTGGTCGTGAGTGCGATCGGCATGACGAACGACAATATACTGATTATCATCGAAGCCCATACCGTTGAGATAGTCAAGGGCTATCTCTCTCCACTTGTCATTATCCAACTTTTCGCGGGCTGGCACTGACAAAGAAGCATGGTAAACCACCCGTTCCACTCTGGGATTTAATGCCCTGGAAAAGCGAAATTCGGCAGCTAATTCGCGGGGGTTTTCACCAACCATGTTACCGTCAATCAGTTCTGCCCCTTCTTTATCGAACAGGTAGTTCAATACTCCCCGAAAACCCCTGCCCTTAACTTGCTTCCCAATCATCCGCATCCTCCAAGTCTGCCACTACATCAATTTCGACCAGTTCGCGTCTGACTTTTTTGAGTAGAGTTTCTAAGTTCTCCAGCAGTTCGGGATTGGCAGGTGGGGTTTGGCCCAGCTTTATTGCCGCGTTAGCGGCTTTGGTTAGTTGGTTTAAGTTTACGCCGATTTTGGCTAATTCCCGGTAAGTGTCGGCAGCGATGTGCGTTACTTTGCGAGGTAGTCGTCGCTTGAGGGTGCTAGCCCGAAACAATTCGCTTAAAGAAAGTCCTGCTGAGACTGCTTTTACTTCGGCTAATTCTCGCTCTTTCTGTGTCAGCCGAATGATAACTGTCTTAGAACGTTGCATCACAATTCAAAACTACCCCCTTTTGAATGCGTGAATTTTAAATGCGTGAATTTTAAATTTTTACTGTGCTGGGGGTGTCCAGAGGGGTACTCCCTTCTGGCAAGCCTGCCGCCGCGACCATCGTCAAATTAGTGCAAAATGTATAAACGGCGGCATGGCTTGCTCCCCACCGCGATCGTAACGCAGCGGTGGGTGTTACAAGCGTAATCGGCTTGCAGGGCGATTTGAGCTAATATGCGTATTTTATCAGGAAGAGTGCCATTTTTTTGCCATTTTTTGTGCCAACGTGGGGAAAAAGTGGAGACTGAGGATAAAAAAGTGGCGTTTTTCTATCTGGAGAACGAGGGCTAAAACTGGGTTGTAGTACGTACAATTAGTCAAAAAACGCCACTTTTTTGGTAAGTGTCCCCAAAATCGTGTCAAAAGTAGGTAAATTGTGGGTATTTTTGCACTAAGCAAATATACTCAAAAAATTAGTTTTTGAAACTGAGAAATTTTTTTGTCGAGTTTTAGATTTTCCAAATGACTGAGCGCGACTTAATCGAACTGTCTTTTCGCTATCGGACTAAACCGGGTAGTAAAGATGCTCCCCTGTTTCGCTATCTCAAAAAGTTAAAACCAACCCAACGAAAGCAGATGATTCTAAAAGCACTGCGGGCTTGCTACCTGATTGAAGCGGTGAAGGCGGATGAGGAATTAGATAAGGTGGACAAGCGGAAACTGGTGCGGCATTTGGAAAAAGTTTATTTTGACGAAACGCTGGTTGTTAATGGTGAAGGGGTGGAAGCATACCTGAACGTCTCGGTTAGGGATTGAGGAAAGGGGGGAATTTGTCACATCCTGAAGAACTGCGCGAGCTTGCAGACTGCTGTTACCTTTTCAACTGGAGGAAAGCAATTTGCCCAAGGCTCGGCCAGAAATTATCAAGGAAGTCTTTAACGTACCTGACGGCTCCAAAAACTTCAAAATTAATGAGTTTGGGGTCAATTCAATGTGCCATTTTTTGCAGTTTCATGCAGTTTCATGCAGTTTTGTGCAATTCTATGAGTAAATCGCTTCTTCTTCATTCAGTAAACTGTTGCACTCTTTTGCATGAAACTGCATGAAACTGCACGAATTTGCATGAAATGGCATTAGAAAAGCAGTTAGCTCTCATGGCTGAGAATGATGCTTCATCTTTAGTAGCAAGCAATGGTATTGTCCGTACAAATTCGCCTTGAAGATTTGACCTCTTACCTCGATCCAGAATCAAGAGTACCATTCGGTTGCAGCTTGCCAGCACTCGTTATTGACTTAATATTCCTTTACCGCTCGGTTTGAGTGCAGTTATCCACTACATAGCCTCTCAAAAATTCTAGAAAAACTTTAAACTTACTCACTCGAACGAAAACCCTAAAAATAACGAATTTCGGGTCAGCCTGACTTGTGGCTGCATGAGGACTGGTGGGGATAAGTGTGGTTTGATGTGGTTAATTGTGGCAACCCGTTCATCCCAAAGTAGCAATGCCAGCACCTAAGAACACGAAAAGCCACATCCAGCCACACCCAGCCACATAAAACCACAACAATGACAGTCAAAGGAATCGACTAAAAAAGACGCTTCGTTGGTAGTAGCAAGCAATGGTATTGTGATCACAAAATGACTTTTTAGTATTCAGATAATAATCGATGCTCTCCCTCCTTGTGCGGAAACCCAACCGCACAAGGAGGGATAAAGACAGCTTAAGCTTTTTATTAGATTTAATTACAACTTGTAGCTATTAATGCTACAAAATTAACAAAATATTAAGCGCTGGCTTGGTATTATGTTTCCGAGTTATGACTTTTTTAAGTATTTATTCCTGTAAGGAAATAGCAGGAAACCCCAGGTTTATCAAGGTTTTTCAAGGATTTTTTGGCGAAAAGCGTGCGTTTTTTGCCTTGGTTTTCCTTATCTCCGATATCTCTCGTTTTTATTCGCTCGGCTCAAGTCAGATTTTAGGTATTATTGCTCATAAGAAAGGCTGGGGAAATTCGGGGGAATATTAGGGTAAAGTAAGTACGAATACTTATTTTATTTCCTGGTAATTTTCCCCACTTTTTCCCCTGTGAAATCTTGGTCTTCTGGGGAGCAAGCAGTGGCGGTATGTACATCTCTTCCTTCGTAAAATAATCAGTCGCCGTCACAGCTTGTTGGGGGGATACCCCCAAACCCCCAAGCCAAATATGCGAACTTACATAGTGTTTGGAATAGCTTGACAAGAGTAGTTTACTGGTAGTCAAGTTCGAGCGGGTGTTGAGGCTATCCTTTATTCGATCTGCGAGAAAATAATCTGGTTATAACTTTTAAAGAAAAATTGCGCTCGATGTGCTATATCAAATAAAGGGTATGACCGAATGTAGCTTATATATTGGACTTTGAAAACGGCACGGGAGCGAGTAGAGGAAGTTGACCCCGATAATACGGAAAGCTGGAAGGCGATCGCAACGACGCTGTACATCGCAGCGCAGAGAAGATTCAACTTATAAATCCACAGCGCGAAACAAACGCCCCTAGCGCGATGTCACATTGGGCTTGTGAATATGGACGTGCCAGGGGTATTCTTTCTGTTGAGAGCTTGATAAATTAAAGAGCAGCCATGTATTTTCCACCGAAAAGATTAGCAGACACTACGAATATTTGCGGTGCCAACATCAAAGGCACTCGCGAGGATTTGTCAGCGTTAATAGAACAATTTGAATCTAAGGGATTTCAGATAAAATCATCGGACTTTTACTTTAATAAACTGTTTGATGCCGAGGAATCTGACTGGAATGTCGAGGTCAATTTTTTTCTCCAAAATGAAGGTGACGAGCGTGCAGAGCTTTCAGCCTCAACCTCAAAAACAAAATCGGTTTGTTTCTCTATTATCGAAGGTCTGCGCGAGGATTTATCGATGTTGGTGGAGCAGTTAGAGGTTAAAGGTTTTAGCATAGAAAAATCAGAATTTTATCCCTCATATTCGCAGTTGGACAACCGAATGATTTGGCGAATATACGTTCGATTTATGTGATAAATTCGGTATTTATAAGCCTACTGTTTTGGGGATTTTCGGTTTTGATGCACTTTTGAACCTTGCGTACTGTATTGACTGCAACCCCTGCCTGTTCCGCCGAAGATCGCAATGACAATCCTTGCGACAAAGCTTGAATGACTTTTTGGGATGAAGGCTTTGCTAAAAACTCAAGAGCCGATTCGCCAACGGGAGGTCGCCCAACGTGCTGCCCCCAGTTTTTAGCACGCTCCATACCCGTTTTTATTGCTTGCGAGCGTCTATTAGCAAGCTCTCGTTCTGCAATCAAATTTTCGGTTTGACTGGGTTCACCAGCCAGGATGCCTACCTCAATTTTTGATAAACTTTTTGGCTCCATCCGCCGTAAATCGCGCAGTACGGTCTTGGCTTCCTTGTCGGGAAAGGCAAAATATTCAGTTAAATCCCCGATTTTTGTTTGAAAGAACGAATAGCGATGTTTGAAATATTTTTCGACGTTCCCACGATGCGGCCATTCGCCCAAGACTTTGACTGAAAAAGATTGAAAATGCGAGCGTAAATCTCGTTCAATCTCAACTAATCTTTCAGAGAGATTGCGCTGCGTAACGCCGATTTTGTAAATGGTTGTTTCGCCAGTATCGACTTGCAGGTAGTAAAGAGTATTAGCTAGTATTTTGCGAAATTCAGCCCGATAAATTTGCAAGTCTCGCAACTGCTGATTGAATAATGGAGAGTTTTCCAAATAAGCAGTTTGCGCGAGATTCTCCAACTGCTGTAACTTCTCCAGCAGCATTGGCTCTTGAACTTGGTTGAACAGCAGCAAAGATAATGCGCCAACTGGTATCTTGCCCAGCTTTGTAAACTGATATTCGCCACCGTATCGATATGTATTGCGCTCTAGTAGTTTTTCTTTAATTAAGATTTTTGGAACAAGGCTTTCGTGAATACCTTTATCCTTGATTCTGTAGCGGTTCCAGAGGTCTTTAAGTTGCTGGAGTTCCTTGCCCGTCAGCCAGATATTGAAGTTGTCGTACAGGGGTAAGTAAGGAACAGAGCGACTATCGCGATCTACTTCCCGGCAAGTTTCGTTGGTATGCGCGAAGTGATGTTCTTTCCGGCGTCCCTTCTTCGCGGTCAGTTCGCCATCACAGTAGGGACACCTTAGCTGAGTCTTACCGCTTGGAACGTCTTCGATCGACACCAATGTTTTATCCGGAGAAACGCCGTACCTGAGCCACATTTTTGGCATCCTTTATTTGATACAGAGCATTCTTGGAAAGTTGGCGAACCGGGCTTGCTTTCACTGTATCAAAAAAAGGTAATCGCAAAATGCCCAAGCGTCATCGTTGCTTGGGTCGTGTATAGATTTGCGTCTAGATTGGGTAAAATCATTTCCCCTGGAACTGCTGCCACTTACCTATCAAAGCGGTAGCGCCCAAATCAAGAGCCTCGCTCAGAGCGATAAGAGGCGAGCGAGGGGAGGTAGGAGCGGACTTTGGCGGCAGCTTCTTGCATCGTGATTGCCCCATCGCGGTTGATGTCAAGCCCTCTGTTTTGGCGGTACTCAATACTGCCAGCACGCCACACCGCTCCACGTCCCCATCCAGTTCTACCTGTCAGCACAGCTGCGTAGGTATCTTCCAGGTTGTTTAGCTTTCCTTTGAATGGGCTGTAATACTTTTCCACCCACTTCAGTTGCTCCAGTCGGTTCATGCCGCAAAGTTCGTCAGTCGAGGTTCCGAGCGCTCTGGCTGTTGGTCGAATGAACTGAATTAGTCCTGTCGCGCCGATGAAATTTTGCTTACAAGGAGAGTATGTCCCGCCAGTCTCGAAGCCCATTACGGCCAGTATCCACTCCGGCTTAGTGCCGATTCGTTTGGCGATCGCTTCTACTTCTTTGATGAACTCCGGCTCCAACTTGCTGGGCAGGGTATAGCTGCCATATACGTTTTTGGTGCTGCCGGGAAGCCAGGAAGGAAGTTGCGATCGCAGTCCTTCCACTGCCTTACCCGGCAAACTGGTTGCCGATTTAGTCAATCCCTGGATACCTGCCCCTATATAATCCGGCACGGCGACTGCTGCCACGCACCCCATTAGCAGCAGCGTTACCCACAACGAATAATCAAGCGGATGTTCGATTTCTTGGAGCTTGCGGCGATCGCTCATTTTAGCCCCTCCAACGTCTTTCCAGTCAGGAATGCTTCAATGCCAAACCGACGCGGCGGAACTAAAACGCCATCGACCTTCTCTGCAAAGTGACCGTGTGGCCCAGTCGATGCGCCCGAATTGCCACTAGCTCCCCAAACTTCTCCGGCTGTGTAAGTACCTTGTTTGCTGCGACTTAGGTGTGCTACGGAGAGAGTGACATTACCAAGACTGGGCGCGGTATTGTACCCGACCAGCCCGCCCGAAGAGTTGGTTGCAGAGCATTTTACAGTCACCTTTTCGCCCCTTTTCCCCACTGCGTACAAAGGCGTACCGATGGGCATAGGGACATCTTGACCCCGGTGGAACTTGCTGCAAGTGGGACATGGTTTTTCTCTTAGTCCCCAAGGAGAGCCGGCAATTCTTCTCCCACCAGCGAATTTGTCTCCTCTTCCTGCTTTTTCGCCCCAGTGGCCAGAGAGCTTGAGAGAATCGCCGTTCTTATTCGAGTGAAGTGCGTTGCCGACTACGGGGATTTTGGATAATACCCCACCGACTGCGCCGCGAATAAAGTTGGTTGGGGCGCTGGCGATTTTTAAGCTTGGGTGGATGACGTTGATGTAAACCAGACAAGCGAAAATTAGCCAAAGCAGGGTTAAATTTGTGCGCTGCTGAACCTTGCTCCACTCCACAGAAAGCCACGCTTGTTCAAAGCTTTCGAGTCTGGTTTGGAGTTCGCGAATTGGTGCGGTTAACTTCTCCTCAAGTTCCCTTGCTGCCCGGTCTGCTGGATTGGAGTTGAGCCAGATTAGAGTCTGCTTAATCCGTTCTGCTTGTTCGTAATCGTCGAGTGAGGGGTCACCGTAGCGATCGACATATTCCTTAAATTCAGGCGTGCCAACTTGAGGGGGGTCTGTTCTGCCCTCCACTACAACTGTTTTGTGAGTCATATTCAGAATGCTTTAAACTTGTTCCCCCGGTCAGCGCCGGGGGTTTTCTTTGAGAGATTGGTTAGAAATTGGTGAAGCGGAAAGTTACGGAACCCTTGGTTTGTGTGGCGTCGAGCGCCCGGTTGCCATCAACTAAGTAGCGCCATTTGGTTTGTTCGTTGCAGGCTGGCTGACCTAAACGGGCTTGCACTTCGATTAATGACCTAAATTTTTTACCGCTGTCAATTTCCTGCTTGAGTTTGAGCGCCAGTCCTAGCGGTAAGTCCCTTGCGCTTTGGCTCTTGATCGAACCATTCTTACAAACTGCCAACCGAGCATCTGGCTTCCCGGTATCGCTGCGCGGTTGTGCGATCGACGCTCCAGATTTTTTCAGATTCTGTTGCACCTTAGATTTACCGCGCTCTAGAGCACTGCCTACTACCTTGTTAATCGGTTCGGGGTTTTCGCCTCTGTCAACACCTGCCTTACTCGCCGCTTTGATAGTGGTGCTGCCCAGACCGCTCCACCAGGCGATGATGGGGCGAATATCGAAAGCGCGATCGCTTCCACTCATTGCAGCACCCACAATTCCAATCAGCAACGAAAGCAGAACGAGTGACGCCACCAACTGGAACAATCGATTAATCATCGCCGTGGCCTCACTACCGGGCGTTTTGGTTGGGGTTTTGGTTGCGGGAACACAACTTCAAACACGCCACGCACAAAGCACCCACCCCGGCGAGCGCTTGCAAATACCTGCTGTTCTAGGGTATTGCCCCAAGCGTTGCACTGCCGCCCCTGGAGTCCGCCCCAAAATCCACCAATCCCTAAATAAGAACAGAAGAGGAGGAATATCGCGAACCACTTCCAGAAGCTCAGGAAGTCCCCTTCGCTTGCCTCGTCCCATAAGTTCTGGATGATGTTTTTATCTCTGCTCATGTCCCTATCCTTCGTGCGTCAATCGTTTGTACTCGTCTAGCGCTGTTCGGTAAGCTTTGCTGCCACCCTTTTTAGCTCCCCAGATGGCCAAGATAATTTGCTCTTGATTCAGTCCCGCTGCTTTCAGTTGGTTAATGCGGTTCAACTTGGCTTCGTCTGTTTCTAAGCCCAGTTCCGCTATAAAATTTGCGTCCCCCTCCTCAAGTTCAACTTGATTTTCGGCAGGTTCAGAATCGCTGTAATCCTTATCTGGTGAGAGGGTTCGGCTTTCGTTCAGAGTGGGTTCAGGGGTTCGGGATTCCGTTTGTTCGGGGTCGGATTGAACGCTTTCTGAACGCTGTTGCGGCATCACCGAACGATAATCGAAGCCTTTGGGAACCATCATCCAGGGCGCAATCTCGATATCGATTTTTTCCTGCGCTTCACCCGGCAGCTTCATCCTGCCCTTCCCGGTTGGCCGTTCTTCGCCAGTGGTCGGATCTGAAGAGGCGAACAGTTCGATTTCCAGCATGGAAGCATCTCTGGCACGGGCTAAGCCCTTACTTCCGCCGGATGCTGCGAGAGTTCGATCGTGGCTTATGAAGAGTACGAATACACTCACTTTGCGAATGTCTGACAGCGCGGCTTCGTAAAAGTCGTCGGAAGCTTCGCAGCGTTTGGCCATGTTGGTAAGTTCTTCTACCACGATCGTCACGGGCTGGAAGTTGCAGTTATCCTCGCCCTTCTGGTCGATTTCCTGATATCGGCTTTCGATCAGTTTGTGCGCCCACTTCATGCGCTCATCCACGGCTTTGTAGTTCATGCCCCCGCCATAGACAGGCAGGCCAATCCAGTTCATAGCGTCCCGGTGAACGTCCCAGACCTCGACGTAGTGACCTTTCGCTACTCGTTCGCGAACTAGAGCCTTGGCAAGCGTTGACTTGCCGCTACCCTGACCGCCGAAAATTTGGACTAACTTGTAGCCTCTGGCGCGAGTGAACCAGGCAGTATCAACCTGTTTTTCGCCTGGGGTGGGGGCAGAGTAATCGCGCTCTCCGGAGCCTCCCCAGGCTTCGGGGGTAACCTGAACCGGAATGGTAGAGCTAATTGGGACGGTATAGGCGATCTCCTCTCGCACAGGCGTCGGCGCAGTCCAAGCTGGCATCGCACCAACTTCTTGTAGAGTGCTGGCAGGCAGAGAGCCAGCAGTTTCGGTGGTGGATTTGGCTTCAAAAACTGCTCGATAAAGCTGCCAAGCCGCGAAACCTTGGGCGACGCCCAACCCAACCAGAAACCAATAGAAATCGGACTTTTGACCTATTGGGGTGGCCGTAACGGAAGTACCGTTCTGCTGCACGTCACACCAGGCGCGAGTGGGGAAAGTGGAAGCGTAGAGCATCAGAGGGCAACCGATACCTAAAGTTGCGATCGCCAGTCCCTTCGCTAGTGGTGAGGGTAGTTTAATGTTGAGCATTATTGCGCCTCCTCACCATCTGTTTGTTCGGTTTGCTCGGTTTGGGTTTGAGTTGGTTCTGCTGTTTTGGTTTTTGGCTCTGGGGAGGAGTTTCGGGCTGATTCAGCTGCATTTTCCCGCAGCGCGTTGTAGTCGGAAGCCGCTTGGTAACAGGAGTCGATCGCCCGATTCAACGAAAGTGTGGGGACGTTCGGCGTGAGGGGACTGCCCGTGTTGCTGACAGCTTCTGCAATGTCGAGCAGGGCTCCGCGTCGATCTCGGTAAGCTTTGATGGTTCGCCCGTCTGTACCCATCTGTCCCGATTTGGTCAACTGCTGAATTTCAGCAGCGAAACCCAGGTAGGCATTGTTGACTAGCCACTCGTATTCGGATTTCTTACCGTTGGTTTTTTGGCTTTCGCCTCGCGCTTTAAGAAGCCAAAGTTGCGCCCGTGCGATTTCTAGCTGTTCGTCGAATTCACCAAAGGCTTGCTTTAATTGGGTTCCGCATTTGGCCTGCACTTCGTTCCAGGCAGAATTTCGCAGAACTTGAGCGGATTCGGGTAGGTTGGGCTCTGCTGCTGGCGGTGCAATTGTTGCTTGTTTCAGAGTGATAGTTGTGGCTTCTCCCATCGAGGAAGGTTCGCCAAAGGTCATGCTGCCGATGGTTTTCAGAATTAGCCCCAAAGCGAACAGCGAAACGACTGCGCCGCCAGCTATGAAGATGGGTTTGAGCGAAAGTTTTTTGCGTTCAGTATCCATTGATTTCGTCCTCCAGTTCGTTGAGAACTACCAAAAGGTGCTGCTTGTGCGGTGATTCTGCGTAGCGTTGAGCGAGGCGGGTTTTGGCTTCTTCCAGTTCGTAGAATGTGTGGCGCTGCCGGATTCTTTTGGCCCTGGTTTCGGTCAGATAAGCAGAGATGAAAGCGCTCAAACTGGCCAGCAACCAAAAGAGGAAAACGTATTCAATCTGAAGCTCACAGAGGTAGGCGATTAGCGTGGTGATAAAGCCGCTGCCTAGTGCGGTGAGTAACAATCGAGTCATTGTTAGCCCTCCAAGAGTCCTGAAAGTGAAGCGGCTAGGTCGTCATCGGTCTGTGCAATCGCCACAGTCGATCTTTGGGACTGCACAGAAGGTATCTGTGCTGCTTGTGCGGGGTTCCCTTTGGTCAACAACTTCAATTGAGTGATGGCGTGATTAACAATTTCGCTTAGGTCGTCAGTCTCAATCTGCTGGCCAATTTCTATGAGGAAGGGCAGGTGAAAATCCTTAATCGATACCCGCTTGCTGGTGGTAGTGCCTGCCATTAACCAGCCCTCCGTTGCAGCTTAATTTGAGCGATTTTCACCAGTCCCCGGCAGTTCGCCCAGGCTCCATCGCTGGATACTGAAATACCTTGCTTGGCTAACAGCTGTGCGATCGCCGGAAGTTGAGAACCACCGCCGCAAGCAATCACGGCGTCGGAAGTCGCACGCCAAGGGGCAACGGCTTTGAGTGCTGGTGATAGTGCGCTTTGTACCCAGTGCGGTAACTCTGCATTGTAAATTTGGCGGAAGTTCCAGCCCGTTGTACCGTAGTTGAAACTTCCGTTTTCGATCGCACTGCGAATAATCTGGCGATCGCCCTCCCCGGTCAATTGACGGCGGGTTTCGAGGTTTTTGGCGATGGCTTCGGTCAGAATATCTACGCCCAGGCGCTTCACGTCGCGGCTGATTAATTTACCCTTTTGGCCAAACAGGGAACTGATGATAGTGCCATGTCCGATGTCAAGCAAGATTGTCTGTGCATTGGACTGCACAATGCCTGACATGATGGATTGGGCGATCGCTCCCGAACCTTCCTCAACAACAGAAAGCACTTTTATATCGACAGTTGAAACCTGCTTCCCATTGATGCGAATTGAGTGATTGCCCCGCAAAGACTCTCGCAATTCTGCCCCTAGTGCTTGGGCGTCTTGAATTGAAGCGACTAGGGCTAGATTCCAGTTAGCCCGGTAGGGCAGAGAACCCAACGCAGCTAGGAGTAATTGCAGTCCGAACTTGGTTTTCCCCCTGCGATCGTCTACTACACGCAGATGCCCCTCCGGATTGTTCAAGTAAGCGGGTACTCCCCCGAACCAGCGAGTGCCAAGGAGGTCAGAGCGCTCGCCACTAACGTACTCGATTAGACTTCCGGCGTCGCTTTCGGGAATTTCGTAGATTTCCTTGTGCAATGGCTGAACGTAGCTTGGAATGCGAACTTCCGCCGATTCTACAATCAGTTTGGCACTGCCGTACCCGCCGTCGAATCCTGTTGGTAAAGGTTGGTAAGTTGAGACGATAGGCGTCAGAAATTGGGTAGCGCCAATAGAGTCGCTGAACATGATTAAAATCCTTGAAAGCTTTGATTGACTTAAGACTGAAGTGGTTTTAATGGGGTCAAATTCCCACAAGAAGAGCTTGCCTACTAACGCCTAAATCTGGTTTTTCTTGGCGTTAGTTGGTAGCCACATTTAGATAATAAAAAACCACCCGGTTAAGGTGGTAGTAATTGGTTAACCAGTTAACCAAAGTCATAATCGGTATGAATTACCTTCCTTTCATCCATGAATTATGAATTCGGGTTAGCCGATACCGATGCTCGAAAGTGGGGCTGATTTGCCTGGAACCGAACCAAGCTTTTACCGTGTTGACGCTGGTGCTGGTCAATTGTGCAAGTTCTGCGTAAGTGACTCGCCAGTATGCGGTGAATTCATCAATGGTGATTAACTGACGATCGATTTCCTGGTTAACTTCGATCGCTTGTTCCATCATTTCGGGGCTAGGATATTTGGTGGCTATTCGTAGCATTGTGCAATCTCCTACAAATGGCGCAAGCCCCAGAGTTCATGGCTCTGGGGTTGAACTTTTTAGCGATCGATGACTTTGGATTCGATGTACTGGCCTAGTGCTATCCAGTTCACATCGCGCAGGTTGCGGGGGAACTCCCAGGCTTCGGTTTCTTCCCGAAAGCGATTGCAGAATCTTTTGGCAAAATTACCTAAGTTGCCCGACCCATCGTATAGGCGGTCTGTTTCGCGAAAGAAGTCCTGGTCGTTATCTTCCAAGTATGTTCCGATGAGGAATTCAAGCCAGTCTAAGATGTCTTTTGTCTGTTTGTTGTGGGTGGTAGTTGTCATGGTTGGTTTTTGTCCAGTTCGGGATTCAATTCGGATGCGAGCTTTTCAAATTTGCCTTTTAGCTTTGTTAGCCTCTTAAGTTCCGTTTTGTGCCTCGCGGTTAGTTCATTTGTGAGTTTCGTGATTTCCCGATAATCGGCTGCTGTTTTGTCTTTTTCAGGTTTGTCCTTGATTAGTTGTATTTGAGCCCTAATCTCCGACTCGCTCATTTGCTTGAGTGATTTTTCAGCCATTGGTTTCGTCTCCGTCGATTGCTCGTGAGAAATTACTAAGAAAACCTAACGTCGCGCCCTTTGTACCGCTCAACTAACCGATAATGGTTGGCTTTAAAATCTGCGATGAATCGCTCAACTTCTTTCGTTTGTTCTGGGGTTAGTTGGTTGTTCAGGTCTGGTAAATCGCAGTGCGAAGCTATCCGCCACATAGAATCTGAAATCAGCCTTTGGTTGCCGACGTGCCGTTCCTCAATTCGCGCAATGTGGTCTGCTACATAAAGAGCGGAATGTCCTTTAGTTGGGTCGAATTGCAGCATCTAAACCTCCACAGGCGGTAGTTTGAGCATCACTTGGTTGTCCCTCAGCCAACGCCGTACCTCGTCAGCTTTGGCTGGTGGAAGATATCGGTTTTGGTCGCGGGCTCTCAGCAGTCCTGCGGCGACTCCGATATCTCGGATAATCTGTATTTGTTGGGTAGGTGTGGCTCTTGGGTATGCCTTTACCTTTGCTCGGATGTAAGCGATGTTCATCGCCGTACCTCCGATATCGCAAACGCAAACTCTTTCGCTAGCTGCTGCTGTGCGGGTGTCCTGGCGTCCAATCCGAGCAGTTCATCCTGCAAAAGCATCCGGGCTAACAGCAGGGCTTGGGATGCGGTGCAAACTCCGGTTGCGAGGGTCGTTTTGTAGAAGGTTTCTTGGCGCTTGCACTGCTCTGGGGTGAGCCGGATTTCAGTTAGCGATCGAGGCTTCAGTTTGGCTTGTTCTGGGGTGAGTTTAAGCACTGGCTACCTCCACCGCTTTACCGCTGCCCCGTCCAACTTCGGAAAGCAGAATCCTTGTCAATCGGAGGTATTCATCGGGGGACTTGTAAGAAAGTTCCTCTAGCATCCGAGTCGAAAGAGGATAGCCTAAGTAGTCGTAATTGGCCTTTGAAAGGTTGGGGCAGTCTTCACGAATCGCGGTCAAAAGTAAGATGGCCAGGTCTTGTTTTTGACGATCGTTTAAATGAAGTTTCATTAGGCTACCCCCGGCAAGCACAACTGGCCAGCATTTGAGCAGGTATCCCAAGCTAATTGCGTTTGGGAAATTAGCTGTTTGATGCGTCCAAATTCTTCTTCTGTAAGCGAAGAGGAGTTATCCGAATAGTCTTTGAAGAACAGCGCCCCATCGCAAATTGCATCGAATCCTGGGAATTGGTAGCTGCCTCCGACGAACCAATCCCCTACGGTTTCCAGGTCGGGGGATTCACAGAAATCGTCGGCATGGCCGCAATAGAAAAAGCCATCTTGTAGCAGCGCTTCGGCTACAGTCCTGGCACGGCCTCTAAGCCAGCAGGGGAAATCGTCAGGCATCGCAACGCCCTCCATCGATAAACTGCTGGGCGTTTGCTATGGCTTGGGCTTTGGACTGCCAGCACTGTCCGATGGGACTGCTACATCTGAGGCGATGGGGCAAGACGATCGTCCTTGAGCAACCATCTTTCTGCTGGTTAACGAAAATCCAGAATCCTTCGTAGTGAGTTGAAAGCAAACTTCCCCAGTGTTGTACCGGGGATGTGATTGTTGGCATGATGGTAAAGCCTCCAATTCGTAATGGTTGGGGCCAGAGCCAGCACTGTCCGTGGAAAGAGGGTGCTGGCTTCTGACGTTTTAGGCTATTTATTTGACTACCTAAACGGCTAGAATAGCCGTGTCAACAGCATGGTAACAGAACATACGGGTATTCTCAACCAGAACAACCGTATGTTCACAATACTTCACATCCAAACGTTTTTGGATTGCAGAATATACCGCTATACTTGAGCAGAACACACGGCTATGTCAAAGGAAGGAAGAAAGAGAGTGAAAGGCATCCCGGTTTATTGGGATGAATTGAAATCAAAACGAACATTAACCTTAACAGACACGGCTTGGGAATGCTTAGGCCAAAAAGCCGAGCGGATAGGAGTTAGCAAGTCAGAGCTGATTGAAGCGTTATCAAGGGGAGTTATTCCTGCCTTAACGCTTGAGGATTTAGAAGTGCTGGGAAAGCGTTTGAGGAAATCATTGCCCAAAAGCTCCTAACACTTAAAAATGCGCGAACTGACTTGGAAAATGTTTTGGAATCGCTTGCCAAACTTAAGAGGGAAAATTTGCGCCGATCTAAACAGCAGGAAGTGGAACGGCTGCGAAACTGGATCGGCGAGTGGGAAGCAGAAATTAAACGACTTGAGGACGTGAGATCGCGTCTCTTGGGCGACCGAGAGTAGACTCGCGCCCCTCCATACCATCGATGACAAAAAAACCAGAAAACATCCATTCAGCAACCGACCCCCAGAAATGCCGGGATATGGAGCGGAAGTACGGATGGAAACTAAAAGCAATTAAGCCCACAAGCGACCCGATTCTCAAAGTCGATTGCGTATTCGAGGGTGAGCAAACTTCATTCGAGGACGAACGCTATGAGTGAAACTTGGATTGTTTTTAAAGCTGACGGGATGAGCGCTCCCGGATGGGAGGAACGTTTGTTGCTGCCGTCTGGAAATTTGACCGATATTCTTTGGGAAAACTGGGACTGTTCCGGTGAATTGCCCAAAGTGGGAGAGCGAATTCGCTCCTATGCCGATAATGAAGGCTCCGGCTCAATTACGCACGGATGCGACGGGGATTGGGTAGTATCTCGCATTCTCCAGTTCTCATCTTTCGATATCGACCAGCGAATTGTGGTGTGCTACTGCTCTTATCAACCCATCACCCCCCATTGGGAAAAGCTAACTAGGGGTGCGCCAGTGGCATCCATGCTTCCAGCTACCGAGGTCAAATAGAAAACCAACCCCTTCCAACGTTCAATTTCGCTCTCTCGTAACTCCATGAAAAGTGGGAGTTGTTCTCTTGCTTAAGAAATAAGACAGCCGGGATAAGACAGCTTTCGCTCTAAAGCAGTTTAATAGATCTTCAAATAAAAGATTTTCAGCCAAATCCGTTGTATAAGTGGTTTTATCCCAAATAGCAGCAATTGTTGAGGCTGAAACTAAAAAACGTCACCGATAAAGGAGGAAATTAAGGATCTCCCGTAAAAACGAGTGCAGCCCCGGTGATACACCGGAGCCGCATTGATTGAAAGAGTTGGAACACCGCCGCTCTTACTACAAAGCTAAGGGTTCCTCGTCAAATACTCGCGTCCGCGACACTTACGCGCCGAGACAGAATGTTTTAGTTAGCAATTACATTCTGCCTTATAACGCGATAAAAGTGTTGCACTATAACGAGACTTATTTGAATTTTCTTAGCCAATACTTGAAGAGCGCTTAAAGGGTTCCAACTCCATCTGTCCACCAAAAACGCTAGGAGTAAGGCAGAATGGAGCTTTTACCAAAAAAAGCTAATACTCTCAAAGGCCAAAATCTTTTTGGCCCCACCACCAATACCACCTCTGCAACCAACGGGGAGGTGCTGTAATGGTCGCTCAATTTTCAGAAAGTGGATTGCCCGGAATAGTACGCGCCGCCGCTCTACGCCAGTTAGAATTGCTGGGCTGGACTGGAGGAGATGCGGTGTACCTGCGATTTTTCCAACCGGAGGGAGGATTTGGCGCTAAGCTAGAAGCGACAATACCAGACCTCCCCTGGAGCCAGATAGAACAATTACAAGCTAAAGGGTACGGCTGCTACTTCGTCGTCAACGGCGGCGGACATCGGGACGCCGACGTGCAAAAAGGGCGTGCCATCTTCTACGAACACGACAACCTAGACAAAGAAACTCAGCTATTCTTGTGGCAGTCCTTGGGACTTCCAGAACCCACAATTCAAATCGATACAGGCGGCAAGAGCATCCACAACTACTGGACTTTAGCTGACGACTGCACCGTGGAAGAGTGGCGCTCCCTGCAAGCCGACCTGCTAGAATATGCCGATGCAGACCGCTGCCTCAAAAATCCCAGTCGCGTGATGCGCTTGGCGGGGGCGCTGCATACCAAAACCGGACAGCAGTCTCAGATTATCAGCAGCAGCGGCATAAAGTACAGCTACGTAGAACTCAGATCCATAATCCCACAGAGATCGCAGCCCGCAGCACATGACGCACCAACCCCAGAACCGTTGTGGTCTAGCATTGCAATTCCTCTAGAATTGTGCCTCACAAAAGAACATCGATACTTTATCGCCAACGGCTCTGGCTCTGGCTCGCGCAACAACACAGGAGCAGCCTTAGCCCGCGACATAATCGGCACCGCCGCACGTTTGGACTATCTAGGCATCTCCTATAGCAGCGACCCACGCGGATTGTTAGACAACTATGGCAGTCGGTGCAATCCTCCTTTAGCAGCGCGAGAACTGGATGCGATTTGGAAGTCAGCCCAAAAGAAGAATCCCACAGCCTGCTTATCGGATGACGCCCTCCAAAATTGCGTCAAAGCTTGGCAGCGAAATCAACAATTCCCCACAAGAGGAACCAACAGTAACCGTGCTTCAGGAAATTACAGCGGCAGCAATGGAGGCAACTATTCTAGCGGCAGCAGCAATTTCCCTTATAGCAATGCGGGGAATAGCGCCGACTCAACAGGTCTCGATCTCGACAACGACAACGCTCTTAATGGCGCTGGCGGTAGTTTCCCTAAGAGCAACAACACGAGCAATGGAGCTGGCTCAGATCGAGAACCAGATCGCAGTAAAGATCGTACCGCTCCACAACCAACACCACCAACGCTCTACAACGACATAGCCCAAATTGTAGCTTCTTCAAACAACGCCGAGCATCAACGCGCTCTTCTAATCGAATACAGCTACACCACCGGATATCCCCTCCCTGGATTAGAAAAACTAGCCAGTGGAATCGAATCTCAAATCAGCCGTCAACTATCCGCAGAAGAAGACAAAAACCAATTCACCAAACTAATCGGTTACGGACAACACTCCTTCGATTTGAGGAAAACATTACCGCTTCCCCTAGCCAAAGCACTGCTCACCAAATCAGAATCAGACCGAGTAGATCCCGTTTTCTTCTGGCAATGGCTGCTTCCCGCCGTGGGAATTCAATTAGGCGCTCACATCGGAATCCGAGGAAAAGAAGGAAGCATAGAAGAAGATGACTGGCGAGAATTTGCCATCTTCTGGACTATGGTTGTTGCCCCTCCCTCCGCCGGAAAATCTCAGACCATGAGTGCGATTTTCGCTCCCATCCAAAAACGTTACAAGAAAGCCAAGAACGCTTACAAAAAGCAGCTGCTCAAACTCGAAAAGTTACAGGCCGCTTGGGATAGAATGTCACCAGAAGAAAAAGAAGAAAAAGAAAACACTCCCCAAAACCCCCGCGTCTTCTCAGAAGAAATGCAGGGCGCTCCAGCTAAGAAAATTATAGAAGTGGGTAGCCCGGAAGGTGCCTTTAAGAGGATGTCCGAACTCCCTCCTTCCTCCGGTTGCGCCTTAGCCTTCGACGAACTGATCCGCCTTTTAATGCTAGATCAGTATAAGGATAAAGGTGGAGACACGCGCCAAATATTATTGCAGACCTTCAATAAACCCAGCGACCTGGAATTTGAACGCTCCCAACAAAAAGACGCATTTGAGTTCAACCGACTCTGCTTGCAACTAACAGGAGGAGTGCAGCCAGAGAAAGCCAAAAAGCTAGCATCAGATGCAGACGATGGAGATGGTTTGCTCTCAAGAATTCTGCCAGCTATCCCCACCACTCCCGATAATTTTGATGAGTGGTCTGATTCCAAAGTATCCGTTTACTTAATGCTGGAGCAAATGTATGACAAATTGCACTCTCTGCATATACGGTTGAGGAATTTCCTACCTGAAAGTTACCAAGTACCGGATGAAGATGGTTTGTTAGAGCCGGTAATTCTCGATTTCAATCCAGAAGCAAAAGAAATTTGGAAGAAATGGTGGTCGAAACTGAGAAGAGAACAGCGTCGAAACGAACATGAAAATCCCGCACTTGCTGGGTTTTTAGGGAAAATGCTCGGCTATACGCTGCGAATTTCTCTGCTTCTGCACTGTTTGGATTTGTGTTTTGAAGACGAGCTAAAACCGGAATCGCTTTACGTTGGCGTGGGGCCGCTAGAACGGGCTATCTACGCTATTACGTACCACATCGGGCAATACCGCCTGCTGCAATCTCGCAACGAACAAGAGATCTCCCTTCCGGGACAACTGGTGGAAATGTACCAGTATTTGCTGCGGAAGCAGACAGCAGTAAATGAAGTGCAGATCCAGAATGCGGTGTACCGTCGTTGTTCCAAGTCTGCCAAACCATCTTTAGCACAAATCCGCCAAAACTGCTCCCTTTTAGTGGCCAATGGCGTCGCGGAGCGTTTGAACGATGGTAGCAAGAAGTTTTTGATTAAAGCGATCCCAATATCTATGCGCGGAATTCCGACAAATTCCGCACCTTTTTCCGCAGCTACCTGTAGCCCAGAAATCCAGACAGAGCAAGGGATACAGACTCCTGTAGTTGTTATTCCGACAATTCCGACAACCCCCCCATTTTCGGGTACCCCATCAAAAGAGAGCGGTGAAGAGGGACACATTCTACCGGACACTGGTCCCCCACCCGATGTGTTTGTTGAGGAAGATCCTCATTTTGATGAAAATTGTCGGAATTGTCGGAACTACGCTGAGCATGAGCCAACGGAGCCAGAGATAGAGCCAGTTTCAGACGTTATCGACGGTGCGGAAAACGGTGCGGAAGATGTCGGAAATTCCGCAGATAAAAATGATGGCTCAAGAGATGACGACCCACCACCCACGGGCGGTGGCAACGTCCCCACTCGTCCCACTTCACCTGAAGATGGTGGGGCAGCCGAAGCAAATTTTTCCAGTCAGCAGCAGTCGGCAGCACCAACAGCTACCAATACAGAACGACCTTCTTCCAAAGCCAAAGGATTTGGCCCCACCAGTTCCTTCTTTTCAAAGTCTCGCCCTAAAGGAAAGGTTGCATCCAATCGCGCCCCCCAAAACGGGCCTAAAGTTCCCAATGACCCCATTCCGGCTGATTCCCCTTTCCAGGCGGGAGTAAAAGTGCGGGTGGTTGTAGGTAAGTATCAAGGTAAAGTTGGCACTGTAGGGAAGTACGATGCTGCTGACGACCAATACGAGGTAGTAGGTGTAGAATCCTTTTCCCTTTGGTGGATGCCAAAACATCTGGAGTTAGCAACTGACTGAAGGGGGTGGTACAGCCGCGATAAATTTACCTATTTATCCCTAAACTTACTCAAATAAGACGCTATTATGTACAAATGAGTAAGTTTATGCCACCTCAAGAGAAACATCAGTCACAAAAATCGCTGGCATCGTAGAGGAGTTGAGAGAAATTGCTCAGCAGCTTCCAGACAAAACTCGATCTAAACAACCAACAGCGTACCCTAGCAGCCAAACACGCAGGCGTAGCCAGACACGCTTGGAATTGGGGATTAGAAATTTGTTTGAAAGCTTTGTCGGCAAACGAAAAGCTACCCAGTGCCATCACTCTTCACAAGCGATTGGTAGCAGAAGTAAAATCAGCAAATCCGTGGTACTACGAAGTATCCAAGTGCGCTCCGCAACAAGCGTTGCGGAATTTATCCAAAGCTTTTGGGCATTTCTTTAAAGTATCTGGTAGAGGCCAACCAAAATTCAAAAAGAAGAATATTAAAGATAGCTTCTACTTAGAAGGTAGTATCGCGGTGAGTGGCAACCGACTCAAGTTACCGATTTTCGGATGGGTGAGATGCCACGAAATACTACCAGCCGTTAAGCCCAAAAACGTTACCGTTACCAAAAGAGCTTCGGATTGGTATGTCAGTTTTAGATACGAGCTAGAAGCCAAACCATCTCCAAAAACAAGACAGCGGATCGGAGTAGATATTGGTATCAACTCCTTAGCCACTTGTTCCGATGGTAGCGTTTTCCCAAATGTGAAAGCTTACCGTCAGCAAGCGAGGAAATTAGCGCATTTACAACGTTCAGTCTGTCGGAAGCTTCAAGGCTCTCGTAATCGAACCAAAGCTAATCTGAAAGTAGCTAGACTACATAAAAGAATAGCTAATATCAGACAAGATGCACTGCATAAGTTGACTTCTTGGTTAGCTAAGAACCACAGCGAAATAGTTATCGAAGATTTGAATATCTCCGGGATGCTCAAGAATCATCGCTTAGCTAGTGCCATTGCTGATTGTGGTTTTTATGAGTTCAAAAGGCAACTAGAGTACAAAGCTAG
>NZ_JACJPW010000096.1 GCF_014696265.1 Aerosakkonema funiforme FACHB-1375
TGATGGATGCTTCTCTATGTACTCTCTCAGTTGACTCATTTTGGGGAAGGTAAAACTCTATTTTACCATTGGCGATCGCAGTTTAGTTTATATGTTGGAGATCTCTATTGTATGAAAGATATCAGCTTCGATAATTTAATAGAAGCACTGCGAGTCACTCAAGAAGGCAATTCGTGGATCGATCCGGCGATCGCCCGGATCGTACTCAAACAAACACGTCAAGCAACCGCACCAGCAACCTCGGCGTCCAGCAGCACCGAACAAGGAGCCAGTTCTAAAACAGTTGCGATCGCAGCAACGGAACCAGAGTACAGTCAAATGCTGGAAGCTTACCCCTTGACGGATCGAGAATTAGAAGTCCTGCAATTGATCGTCGAAGGATACAGCAACGCCGCGATCGCTGAAAAACTATACATTACGGTGGGAACAGTCAAAACCCACGTCCGTAATATTTTGAACAAACTTTGTGCCGATGACCGCACCCAAGCCGCTGTACGCGCTTTGCGCTCCGGGTTGGTGGGATAATTGGCTCGTTTGTCAAAAGTTATCATTCTCGGTCAGTGGTCAGTGGTAAAAAAACAAAGCGCTACTGGCTGTTGATTGCTGACTGTTGACTGCTGAATAACTGAGTGATGACTATTGACAAATGACATTCCTTGCAAGTGGAGTAGCAAATGAGTCGGGGAGATGGCAGCAAACTCAAACTCATGGTGGTGGATGACGAGCCTGACAACCTCGATTTGCTGTATCGTACTTTTCGGCGCGACTTTCAAGTCTACAAGGCCGAGAGTGGGCCGAGCGCACTAGAAGTACTGGAAAAAGAAGGCGAAATGGCCGTGATTATATCCGACCAGAGAATGCCCCAAATGAATGGGACAGAATTTCTGGGGCGGACTGTGGAACGCTTTCCAGATACAATTCGCATCCTCTTGACTGGCTACACGGATGTAGAAGATCTTGTAGAAGCGATCAATTCAGGTCAGGTTTTCAAATACATCACCAAACCGTGGAATCCGGCAGAACTTAAAGCAGTAGTTCAACAAGCTTCCGAGACCTATCGCGTCCTCAAGCGGAGAACGAACGAACTGCGTCGCGCATTACAGCGAGAAACTCTGTTAAATGCCGTCACCAGCGCTATCAGGGAATCCCTAGATTATGCGGGTATGCTGCAAAGGATTGTCGAAACGATCGGACAAACTTTTGGAGCCAGCAGTTGCGTTTTACGTCCCATAGATGGCGATCGCTTGGTAGCAGATGTTTTCTCTTACAAAGCCACTCCCGATAATAGCATCAGCATTTCCGAAGACTTGCTGCGATCGGTGATGGAAAACCGCCAGACACACATAGCTCAAAACGATGAAAATAGCAACTCCTCCTTACAGCTGGTTGTCCCCCTGATCTGCCAGCAAGACTTGCTCGCCATACTTTACCTCCACCAGTACGGCACCCGCGAACCGTGGTCAGCCGAAGACATTCGATTAATTGAAAGCCTTTCCGAGCAAGCAGCCTTGGCTGTTTCCCAAGCCAAACTGTACCAGCGTACCCAGGAGCAAGCCGAGCAGATGCGGGCAGAGCTAGAGGTAGCTCGTCAAATTCAGCACAATCTGCTGCGCCAAAGCTGGCCGGAAGTGGAAGGAGTAAGAGTGCAAGCCTGCTGTTTCCCAGCACGAGAAGTGGGAGGAGATTTTTTTGAAGTCTTTGTCCATCCCAAAGGAGATATCTGGCTAGCAGTGGGAGATGTCTCTGGTAAAGGTGTCCCGGCTGCTTTATTTATGGCTAGCGCTATATCGGTAATGCGACGAGAACTTTCTCAGGAAAATCCACCAGAACCAAATGTTTTAATGCAGAATCTCAATATCGGTCTGTCAGACGATCTCATGAGTAACAACCGTTTCATAACGATGGTTCTGGCTCGTTATACTCCCTCGACCGGCCAGTTGGTCTACGCCAATGCCGGCCACATCTATCCCTTGGTCTGGTCTTATCAAGACGTAGCTAAAAAAGCAGACGGAATTGAACCGAATTTCCTCAAAGCTCGGGGCATTCCGTTAGGTATCTTACCCACCTGGAAAGGTGCCGCCGGGAATGCGATCGTCAAGTCTGGAGAAGCACTTTTGTTGGCCAGCGACGGTATTACCGAAGCAACGGTTACCGAAGATATCGTCATGCCTGGGAGTGTTGGTAGTAGCGGACAGAACCCGGTTATGCTGAAACAAGAAGGTTTGTGGCAGCTACTTAAAGAGGAGCCGGGTCCTTTAGACTTGAGCCATCTATTAGCTCGCATCAGGGGAAAAAACCAAGTTCAGGAAGACGACCAAACAATACTCTCTCTGGAGGTTCTGTAGTCAATGAGAACGGAGCTGCATATTCCCAGCGACTTGAAGTTTTTAACAATAGTGGAAAATTGGCTGCTGGGCAGTTTGGAAGCGGAGTTAGGCGATTCTGTAATTGATTGGCCGCGTCTGTCGAATCGTCTGCGTCTGGCCTTGGTGGAAGCTTACTCGAACGTAGTGCGCCACGCTCATAGAGATCAACCAAATTTACCTATCCTGATTCGCTTGGAACTAAAAGAGCGGGATTTAGCTTTGGAAATTTGGGATCACGGTAAAGGATACGATTTATCCACGTATTTGCCACCCAGTCCGGAGGATAAGCAGGAAAGCGGCTATGGCTGGCTGATTATGAATCGGTTGATGGATAGAGTAGAATACCGCTTGCAAGTCAACGGTCGTAATTGTCTTAAGTTGGAAGCGAGTTTGCCCAGGGCAGCTGAAAACTGAAAAAGTTCCTCAAGCATTTTGAGGTAAACTACCCACCACTAATCCGGAGTACCGGATATAGTGGGGGCACAACTATCTTTCCCAGGTACGGTGGATAAGCTTTGCGATTCTTCAACGTCGCCGATCGGATATTGATGACATTAATTGGACAGTTTGTTCAATAAAAATGTCGAAATATAGTCTAAGCATAGCTGTTTATAGGAATATAAAAGCCGCTATGTCAGCCCTGTGTAGTAAGTTTTTCTTCCATTCGGCCAAATTTAACCACTCGCTTATTTTTGATTCTCTGCTCAGACATGATTAAGTAGGTCTTCTTGAAAAGGAGTAGACCTATTTTTTTGACAACAATCGGTTAAATCTTTATTGAGGTTTCTACGGGTGTGAAGTACAGGCTTTGTAGGGCCGAGTTTGGCAAATAATGTCTCGGTCAAAAGACAGCGATAAAGGCTCTCACCCGCCTCTACACCAGATGTATTCTATCAAAGTCGCTTTCGCTATACTGCGTGATGGTTTTACGATTGCCGTCGCCCCGTTAGTTGTTTGAGCGGTAAACGAATAGGAAATAGCAAGCTTTCCACTACACTCACAGCTAGAATCAGTTTGACAAACATTAAATAAATATGAAGCAGTTGTAACTCTTTTTAAAGTTTTTATGAATTTTTATTGCATTGTAATTCAATAACTTATAAAAAACTTTTAATATTTTCACAAGTTAAGCAAATACCTCACCCCTCTGGAAAATTTAAAGGCAGTGCGGACAAAAAGAGGAGCTTGCCAAATTCTTGACTTTTGTAAAGTTTTAATATATAGTGAACTCGCATGAAGCAGCCGTTTGTTCTAGCCCCACGCTATCGTTTAGATGATGAGTCAATTTGGCTCGAAGGAATCGATCCAGCGCGTCATTATTGGATTGCAGTTAACGGTGAAAATAGCCTCAAAGTAGCAATTCCAGGATTAACTGTTTCTTGCATAACTGAATGGAAGCAAAGTGTTCGGAAGTTTCGGGCGCTGCAACCGGGACAGCAAATGGATTTATTACGAGCTGCTAACGCTTGCAGCATTCACTGCATCAGCGAAAACTGTTACGCGATCGCATCAGAAATCCAAGGTTTTCCAGTCTGGCACCTCTTCGACGCAGAAGCTTTAGAAAATCTTCTGAGAACTGGTCATCCAGACTGGCAATTTTCGCCCAAAGACATCGATTTAGGGCGTCAGATAATTTGGCGTTCCTTCCAGCAAGCAACAGAGCTGCATGAATCATTCATTAATAAAACATTCTAGTGACGCAAACCTAATAGCTCTTGCGGAGAAGCTAATAGTTTGATAGTAGCGGAGAAAATTTCCCTCTGCGGATTGACTACAAAAAGCCAAGTAACATTAACGCCAAAAACAGGGGTCTGTACCTTTCCACTTACTTGAAACTGAATGTAGCTATCTTCTAGGGGTAAGTGAATCCCTTCGCGAGGATAAAGTCGCATTCCTTGAGCTTCTTGTTGCAGATATGCGGCGATCGCATCTACTCCAACCACTGGCGATTCAAACGGCGGCAGCATCGCTCCATCCGTAGCAAATAAAGCAGCTGTTGCCTGAAAATCCCCTGTATTCATCGTCTCGAAATAACGCAATATAACAGATTCGGTAACACCCTCAATCTTTAAACTTATACTGGCAGGAGATTTTAAATTAGAGTCAATCGCATCGGCAGTCTGCATGGTGACTAATTCTTCCATAATTTCAGTCAGACAAAACTAAGTTCGATCGTAATTACAAACATCCAACAAATTAAACGAAAAAGCAGGCCGAAACCTGCTCCCTCAGAAAGATTCTGCCGAACGATATCAGCATTCTCTCAAAAAATTTTAATTCTTACTTTATGAATATGCTCAGTCAGCCAACGGATCGATACCCATATCCATCGTCGCATCCCGCAGAAATGTAATCTGTTGACCAAAATCTAACTCCTTGACAGCTTTCAGCACCCTTTCTCCATCACAAGAAAGCTGGTAGCCAGCTGGCACAGGCACCATAAAACCTTGAGTCATCCATTTCGCTAATTGATACCAAAAAGCTAACTTGGTGTTGGGGCTCAGAACACCGTAAGAACGACCGATCTGGGTGTCTTCCTTGATAACCAAGTCACGCATCGCTTGTAGTTGCTCAGTATGAGACATCTGCTTGATTCGCTCGAGCAAACCTTCTGCCAGATGTAAACGAGCCGATCCGGGAGTGGCAGGTGCGATCGAACGACCCCAATCGGCATAAGCGTACCAAAGCACTGCCAGTTGGTCATCCACACTGAGACGGTTAAATAAAGCTGTGGTCGCAGAAACCGGATCGGCTAGGCGATAGGAAATGAAAGTTTTAGAGAAGCAGATTGAAGCGAAGTCTGCCATAAAGGTCATAGAAACTCCTTACCCTGGAAGGTAGTGAAAACTGATACCCAGTTTTTGCGTTATTGTAAGCTGGGAACTGAGCTAAACTCTCTCACTTTTCTTTCTTGGAAGAGAGATTGTTGAGGAGTTAATGAATCTCTCTCTCTTTTTACATAGTGCAAGATATTTTCATAATTTGCAAGTCAAATTTGTAAATCCGATAAGTTTGCAATTATAGTTTTAAGTTTGGCTAAAATGTGATTTATATCACTGGAAAATTCGCCTTTTTCGATCTATGAATTCCAAAAAACAATCAACGTGGGAAGTTTCCGCTTTCACCGCTCAGGTAAAGCAAAAAGCTTTAGATCTGGGGTTTCACAAGGCTGGAATTGCGGCTGTCGAACCGCAAGCCGACTCAGAAGCGCAGCAATTACAAGCATGGTTGGCCTTGGATTATCACGCTGATATGGTATGGATGGAGAACCCCAAACGTCAAAATGTCCGTCTGGTAATGCCAGAGGTGCAATCTATTATTTCCGTTGCTCTCAACTACTATACACCTCATCAGCGTCCGGAAGGCAAGGAATACGCCAAAATATCACGTTACGGATGGGGACGGGATTACCACAAGGTTTTACATAAAAAGCTGAAAGCACTGGTAAACTGGTTGCAAGCACAAGGAGAAGGAATTCAAGCTCGTTATTACGCCGATACTGGTCCAATTCAGGATAAAGTCTGGGCTCAACGTGCTGGAATTGGCTGGATTGCCAAAAATAGTAACGTGATTACGCGAGAGTACGGATCTTGGGTATTTTTGGGCGAAGTACTCACTAATTTGAATTTAGCGCCCGATCGCCCTCATACCGAACACTGCGGCACTTGTACTCGTTGTATGGAAGCTTGTCCGACAGGTGCAATTTCCCAACCTTTTGCGATCGATGCTAACCGTTGCATCGCTTATCACACAATTGAAAATCGCGCTCAAGAATTGCCGGATGCGATCGCCTCCCATTTAGACGGGTGGGTTGCCGGTTGCGATATTTGCCAAGATGTTTGTCCCTGGAACCAGCGTTTTGCTAAAGAAACTGACATTGATGAGTTTCAGCCTTATCCTGGTAATGTGGCTCCCAAACTCATGCAGTTAGCTGAAATTTCCTATGAAGATTGGCAGAGCCGTTTCCCCGCATCAGCGCTGCGGCGAATTAAACCAGAAATGTTGCGACGGAATGCCCGCTCTAACATTCAAAGCTTATAAGTTATAAACTTTGAATTTATAACTTATAATTCTTAACTTATCGTACTTCTATTTCTTTACTAAAACCATGAGCGTAAAAGTTATTATTTTTGATTTTGACGGCACTGTTGCCGATACTTTTGAGACAATAGTTAATATTAGTAATTTATTAGCACCTGAATTTGGTTATCAAAAAGCTACACCAGAGGATATTGTTAAATACAGAAATTTAACATCTAGAGATGTTATTAAGCAGTCAGGTGTTTCCCTTTTTAAGTTGCCTTTTATTTTAAAGAGGTTAAAAATTGAATTAAATAGTAAAATTCATTATTTAACGCCGATCCCAGGTATAAAGGAAGCTTTGTTTGAGTTAAAGCAACAAGGTAACACAATCGGTATTATTACTTCTAACGATAAAGAAAATGTCCTAATTTTTTTGGATAAAAATGGTATGCCCGATTTATTTGATTTTATTTATTCGGCAAAAAATATATTTGGTAAGAGCAAAATAATAAATAAATTTATTAAGCAAAACAAACTAAAACCAGAACAAATAATCTATATTGGCGATGAAACCAGAGATATAGAGGCTGCAAAAAAGAGTCATATAAAAGTTATTGCAGTCACTTGGGGATTTAATGGCAAACAAATACTAGCAAAACAAAACCCTGATTTTTTAATAGAACAGCCTAGTGAATTAATTTCAGCATTAGAGCGTTTGCAAACTCAATAATTATTATAAGCCCACGAATAAGGAAGATGACAATCTACAATAATGCTGTTTTTTTATGATAGAATAACTCGTGGAAAAGAAACACTAATTTATGAAAAATTTACCAAATAAAGATAAAAAATTTGGTAAACTCAACTTGAGTTTGGACAAGTAACATAATATTTACAAAACCAAAGAGCCTGGTTTATTATCCATCCTTATATGGAGTCTGAATTGTCGATGTATTACTTAGGTTAAAGTAGCCAACATTTCATCGAGTAAATGGCGAGTACCCAGTTCAAGCTCCGATAAGATCGGGAGTTATCTAAAACTAAAAGTCATTGATATACTTACAGATATAGAGCGATCGAAATCCGGATAAAGCTGGCAAAGTAGAGAAAATGGGCATTCTCCGGCAGTCTTTCTCAGGAGAATTTAGCGTCCGAGAACAGGGTATATCCCAACCCACCAAGCTGGCAGTCCCTGTTTCAGTACATTTGCTCTCGTTAAGCGGTCGGTGAAACCCGCCCTTTTAGCTTTAGCCCGAACCTATGGCAAAAAGCTGACTCTTGCTAAATGGAGAAAAAATTAAAAATTAGCATTGTTGAAACTTACCAAACACCAGTGTCTCAGATCACTGCCTTGGTTTCGCCATGACTGATACGATATAAAGTCAATACCTTGAGCGTCTTCTACCAGAGAAACCAGGAAAAAGAGCGTTCGGCAAACCGCCACTTAGCAATCGCTCACCACAGGCAACCAATGGTTTATACCTGTGCAAGCGTAGCTGTTGGCGATCGTCGCGTCCGGGGTAAGGTATAGGCCAGCGTCGAAAAGCTTGATTTTCACCGCTTTGCCGATGATGACTCCCTTATTGCCAAGAGCTTAGAATCACCCGACCTTGATAAAGCTACAGATTCCAGACTGCTATGCGGTTTAAATTAAGTAAAAAAATGGTACCTTCAGTTGCATCTGAATAACTAAAATGAGTGTTTGTTGGAGTGGATGGTATTGGCGATGATTTCGTGCAGCAGGCTTCCCGAAAGGCAGCGGATTAGCGTTAGCATGGTGAACAATCATACTGTTGGCAAATTTATTAGCTAGGGTAAAATTCACCAAGTTTGCTTCAAGCGGTACATCTCAGTCTGGTACTGCTGCGAGAGATTAGCTTCATCTACGATTAACCGACAGCATCAATAGTTCGGAGGCAAACTAGCTACATCAGGATTAGCTCCTCTCATACATAAACACTGACTGGGCAAGCCAGTCGCAACCATTTTAGGAACAAAAACTGAGCTACAGTCAAAGTTATGAAAAAGCTAGCTAGTACAAAATGCCTTAAATGCAGCGCTGGGGTCTGATTAACAAACGGTCGAAGATGCAAAATCCGAATAAGGGACTGGTTGAGGAAGGAAAGCGAGCAACACCCATGTCTAGTATGCAAAACCAATTTACGATTCACTTCTGGGGCGTCAGAGGTAGTATCCCAAGTCCAGGGCCACACACAGTCCGCTATGGCGGCAATACTCCTTGTGTAGAAATGCGCGTGGGTGGAAAACGCCTGATTTTTGATGGTGGCACCGGCTTACGAGTTTTGGGACAATCTCTCTTCTCCCATATGCCTCTAGAAGCTTATATGTTTTTTACCCACTCTCATTGGGATCACATTCAAGGATTTCCCTTCTTTTTACCAGCCTTTATCAAGGGAAATTGCTTCCATATATATGGAGCTATGGCTCCCAACGGTGCCACCATCCAGCAGCGCCTCAACGATCAAATGCTGCACCCCAATTTTCCCGTCCCACTACAGATTATGGGGGCCCAGCTGAAATTCTACAATCTGGAAATGGGAGACAGTGTTGAACTGGGGGATGTTCGGCTGGAAACTGGTTTGTTAAATCATCCAGGGGAAGCAATGGGCTACCGCGTCAACTGGCGCGGTTATTCCGCAGCTTACATCACCGATACAGAACATTATCCAGATCGTTTGGATGAAACTGTTGTCAGGCTAGCTCACAACGCCGACGTGCTGATCTACGATGCTACGTATACAGATGAGGAGTACCATTCGCCAAAATCAAGTAAGGTAGGATGGGGACACTCTACCTGGCAGGAAGCGATTAAAGTGGCTAAGGCAGCAAATGTCAAGCAATTGGTAATCTTCCACCACGATCCCCTGCATGACGATGATTTCTTGGATATGGTAGGAGAACAGGCTGTGAAGTTATTTCCCAATACCCTGTTGGCACGAGAAGGAATAACTCTAGAGATAGTCCCACCATCGGTATCTGTCACTGAAGACCTACAGGAGGCTAAAGTAACTGCCTAATCGGTTAATTCCAGATTGCCGATCGCAGATTGTCGATGCCATTTTCCGATTTTGTTATCCTAACTCTGAAATTTGAAATTCGCCGAGAGTCTGATTTGTGTAAAATGTAAAGCGTGTGGGTTACCTCATCGCTAACAACTGCTCTAACTCCAACTGCTGTTGCCCTGGGAAACTTTGATGGCGTACATCGAGGGCATCAACAGGTGGTTAAACCCGTATTGCCAGAATCCTTAGCTGAATCCTTGGCTACTCGAAGCTTAGCGGCGTTTCCTCCCGCAGAAAGTCGTTGCCCAGAGGATAAAAGCCTTCTGGAAAATACTATTTCCGAAAGCCGCGACTCTATTCATAAATTGAGTATCAGCACAAATTTCTATGCAACCGTTGTCACCTTTAATCCCCATCCCCAAGAGTTTTTCACGGGGAAATCGCGTGCTTTGTTAACCCCTCCCGATGAAAAAGTTCTTCATCTCGCCTCCCTTGGTGTGGAACAGCTGGTGATGTTGCCTTTTGGCCGGGAAATGGCCGCGCTCAGCCCGCACGAATTTGTAGAAAACATTCTCGTACAGCAACTGAGGGCTGAGCGGGTGAGCGTAGGGCAGGATTTTTGTTTCGGATATAAGCGATCGGGTACATCAGCCGATTTGCAAGCGATCGCAGCCAAATACGATGTGGAAGTAATTATAGTGCCCATTCAAAATAGCGAAGGCGAAAGAATCAGCAGTTCGATGATCCGCCAAGCGCTCCTTTCAGGAGATATTGAGCGTGCAAATCGGTTGCTGGGGAGACCTTACACTCTCACAGGTTCAGTGGTCAAAGGTCAGCAACTGGGCAGAACTCTAGGATTTCCGACCGCTAACCTGCAATTGCCGAGCGAAAAATTAATACCCCATTTTGGTGTCTACGCCGTGCGAGTTGCGATCGAACCAGCACAAAATTTTAGCCAAGATAGCACAGAGTTTTGTGGCAAAGAAAAAAATAATTTAACTGAAAATTCATTATCTCACCTTCTGCCTGGGGTGATGAATATTGGCTGTCGGCCAACCGTGAATGGCACAAGTACAACTGTGGAAATCCACTTGTTAGACTGGTTTGGAGATTTGTATGGAAAAACTATAACGGTAAGTTTAGAAAAATTCCTGCGCCCAGAACAAAAATTTGCTTCCCTCGCAGCGCTCAAAGCGCAAATCGAAGTAGACTCGGCAACCGCTAGAGCGCTGTTTATAGGTAATGGATAATTGCAAATATTAGCTTGAAATTAAATCTAAAATCTGCAATTTAAAATTAAAAATTTACCCATTACCCATTACCGATTACCAATATGAGAAAACATATTGAAATACTCACCGCAAACCTGGGCCGTACTATTGTTGGCAAAGCTGATGCCATCCGCTTAGTATTGGTAGCCCTGCTTAGCGGTGGGCACGCCCTGCTGGAAGATGTGCCGGGAGTAGGTAAAACCTTACTGGCCAAATCGCTATCTCGCTCGATCGATGGCAAATTTCAACGCATTCAATGTACTCCCGATTTACTCCCCAGCGATATCACAGGAACCAATATCTGGAATCAAAGTAGCGGTGAATTTGAATTTCTGGCTGGGCCAGTATTCGCAAACATCCTGCTGGCAGACGAAATTAACCGCGCTACACCCCGCACCCAGTCTGCCTTGTTGGAAGTAATGGAAGAAAGGCAAGTAACTGTGGATGGGGTACCTCGTTTAGTTCCCAACCCATTTTTTGTCATTGCTACCCAAAATCCGATCGAATATCAAGGCACCTTTCCCCTGCCAGAGGCCCAGATGGATCGTTTTACCCTTTGCCTCACACTCGGCTATCCCAGCGAAGTAGAAGAACTGCAAATGCTGCAAAGGCTTCACGAAGGAGTCAACGTCGATGAACTGCAACCGTGTATTTCGACTGAGGATGTTTTGGAGTTGAGGCGTTTGTGCGGTCAAGTCAAGGTGGAAGCCGCTCTACAACATTACATCCTTAACTTAGTGCGAGCCACGCGAGAAGATGAAGAAATTACTTTGGGCGTCAGTCCTCGCGGTACAGTCGCCTTGCAGAAAGCTAGCCAAGCCCTTGCTTTTATTCTCGGTAGAGATTACGCTATTCCCGATGATGTCAAGTTTCTGGCACCCTACGTGCTTTCCCACCGCCTCATTCCCTCTGGTGGGCGGCGGGCAAAAACCATTGTGGAGCGGCTGTTAAGATCTGTATCAGTTCCTTAAAATATTAGGTGTGTTGTTGGGAGCCTTATTTGTCTGACAGTAGAGTACGAACAAAGCTTTATCGAGGCCGATCGCGCCACAAACAGAATAAGCGATCGCCGATCGTTTTGTTTTTGTTACTTTTACTGTGGAGTAGCGTAATTGCCTGGGGTTTTACTCTGTTAACGCAATATCCCGGACAAAGCCAAACCATACCTCAAGTATCCCCCGCCGTATATCCGGCATCTAGCGAAGCAATCAATATTCCCTCGCCAAATCCCCTGGCTACAGTTGACATAGTTCCGCAGCGATATCAACTCGGACAACAACTATATCTTGAAAACTGTGCTACCTGTCACATTGGCCTACCGCCAGCAGTTTTACCAACGGAAACTTGGCGAAACCTCATTCAAGATGAGGAACATTATGGCAAAAAGCTGAAGCCCCTAGTAGACCCCGAACGCTTCCTCGTGTGGGACTACTTGCGGGTTTTCTCGCGCACGCAAGCACCAGAAGAAGAACAAACCCCTTATCGAGTAGCTCAATCTCGCTATTTTAAAGCGCTCCATCCCAGAGTCAAACTACCCCAACCCGCTAATATGGGGAGTTGCGTCACCTGTCACCCTAAAGTGGAGCAATACGATTTTCGCACTCTCTCCTCAGAATGGCAAAACGCCCCGTAAGCTGCGGCATTTGGGATAGCCTTTATTGCCGCACCAAATGCCAAGACATAACAGTCAAAAGCCGCAATCGGGAACTTTTCTCTGGGCAGAAATTACGGTAACAAGTGGGTAATTCCCACCAGTCAACTGTACAGCCAAGAGCGGAATTGAGGATGATAAGATTAAAATATTCTTAAAAATCCTTTTTCCAGCCACCAGACACGGTTTGCAGTCGTGCTATTTTAGCTAACCTTCCTGACGAGAAGGCTTTTCTAGCATAAAGTCTGCTGAGCTTATTTGTGTGTATTCCGCTCTCTTCCAGATGTGTTACCAGGTAATTATTTGCTCGAAAGTCAGTTCCGGTCTGTTTCCAAATACAAATTTATCCTTCTTTTTCCGCAGTTTCATTAGTAACTGAGTAACTGGGGAAGCGATGAGAGTAATTTGGCAGCGGCGAATAGATCGGCTGATTGCACAAGCAGATCGGGTGGCAAAAGACAAGAAATGAAAATCTGGGAGCTAACTAAGAAGTTATTAATATTCCAGGTAAGTGCAAAAAATGCAAATAGCTAACAGATAGATCGTCGAGCAAATGCTACCTGCCAAGTGCGATCGCCAAATAACAGAATAAAAATGAAAAATGGCCAAAGCCTTTTCACACAGAACAACTAACAGCTAACAAATACTGCCATGTTAAAAACTTTGCTGGGCGATCCAAACGCTCGTAAACTCAAGAAATTTCAACCTTACATTGCCGAAATCAACATCTTAGAAGAAGATATGCAGGCTCTTTCCGATCGAGAACTGATCGGCAAGACAGCCGCATTTAAAGAGCGCCTCGCCAAAGCCAAAACACCCAGCGAGGAGAAAGAAATCCTCGATGAAATACTGCCAGAAGCTTTTGCCGCAGTGCGAGAAGCAAGCCGTCGCGTTTTGGGATTGCGGCACTTTGACGTGCAGCTATTGGGCGGAATTATACTGCACTCCGGACAAATCGCCGAAATGAAAACAGGGGAAGGAAAAACCCTGGTATCCACTCTACCCGCTTACTTAAACGCCCTCAGCGGCAAAGGGGTACACGTGATCACGGTTAACGATTACCTGGCGAAGCGGGATGCCGAATGGATGGGGCAAATACATCGCTTCTTGGGATTGAGCGTAGGGTTGATCCAAGCAGGCATGAATTCGACAGAACGCCAGAAAAATTATCAGTGCGATATCACCTACGCCACAAACAGCGAAATTGGTTTCGACTACTTGCGGGACAATATGGCCACATCTATGTCAGAAGTGGTACAACGTCCTTTTAACTATTGCGTAATTGACGAAGTTGACTCAATCTTAATTGATGAAGCTCGCACCCCTCTGATTATCTCAGGTCAAGTGGAGAAGCCCAGCGAAAAATATATTCGGGCAGCACAAGTGGCGATGGGATTGAATAAAGAAGACCATTACGAAGTAGACGAAAAAGCACGTAATGTCATCTTGTCAGATGAAGGGTTTGCACAAGCCGAGAAACTGCTGGAAGTTAACGACCTCTACGACCCTAACGATCCTTGGGCTCACTACATTTTCAATGCGATTAAGGCCAAAGAACTTTTTATCAAAGACGTGAACTATATCGTCCGTAATGACGAGGTAGTAATCGTAGACGAATTTACAGGTCGCGTGCTGCCCGGTAGGCGTTGGAGCGATGGTTTGCATCAGGCGATCGAAGCGAAAGAGCAAACAGAAATTCAACCGGAAACTCAAACTCTGGCTACGATTACCTATCAAAATCTTTTCTTGCTTTATCCGAAATTGGGTGGGATGACCGGCACTGCCAAAACGGAAGAAGCAGAGTTTGAAAAGATTTACAAACTGGAAGTAACTATCATTCCAACCAATCGACCCAATATCCGTGGAGATATGTCGGATGTGGTCTACAAAACAGAAGCAGCCAAATGGCGGGCGATTGCTGAAGAATGCGCGGAAATGCACCAACTCGGTCGCCCGGTATTAGTTGGCACTACCAGCGTTGAGAAATCAGAACTCCTGAGTTCCCTACTCCGGGAAAGAAACGTTCCTCACAATCTCCTCAATGCCAAGCCAGAGAACGTAGAACGCGAGTCGGAAATTATTGCCCAAGCAGGTCGCAAAGGAGCGGTGACGATCGCGACAAACATGGCCGGTCGCGGTACAGACATCATTCTCGGCGGTAACGCCGACTACATGGCGCGGCTGAAATTGCGGGAATACTTTATGCCCAGGATTGTACAGCAAGAGGAAGATGAATTTTCGATCCGGCGAGTTCCCGGCGCAGAAGCAGAACGCAGCGGTGGGATAGGTTTTGCTCCCGGTGCTACCAAGAAAGTAAAAACTTGGAAAGCATCAGCGCAAATTTTCCCCGTACAGCTATCGCGGGAAGCAGAAAAGATGCTCAAAGACGCTGTAGAAGTTGCTGTTTCCCAGTATGGAGAAAACAGCTTATCGGAATTAGAAGCCGAGGATAAGGTCGCGGTAGCATCCGAAAAAGCGCCCACCGAAGACCCCGCAATTCAAAAACTGCGGGAAGCTTACAACGAGGTTCGCAGGACATACGAGCAATACACCAGCAGCGAACACCAAGAAGTTGTGAAATTGGGCGGTTTGCACGTGATCGGGACGGAAAGACACGAATCTCGGCGGATCGACAACCAATTGCGGGGACGTGCGGGACGGCAAGGAGACCCAGGTTCGACTAAGTTCTTCTTGAGTTTGGAAGATAATTTGTTGCGGATTTTTGGTGGCGATCGCGTTAAGTCCATGATGGAGATGTTCCGAGTGGAAGAAGATATGCCGATCGAATCCGGTATGCTCACTCGCTCCCTGGAAGGTGCCCAAAGAAAGGTAGAAACTTATTACTACGACATCCGCAAACAGGTGTTTGAGTACGACGAAGTGATGAACAATCAGCGTCGCGCTATCTATGCCGAACGTCGCCGGGTGCTGGAAGGTCAAGACTTGAAAGAGCAGGTAATTAAATACGCTGAAAAAACGATGGACGACATCGTAGATGCTTATGTCAACCCAGAGCTGCCATCGGAAGAATGGGAATTAGGTAAGCTGGTGAGTAAGGTGAAGGAATTTGTCTATCTGTTGTCTGATATGGAAGCAAATCAATTAGAAGATTTGTCTGTAGGCGAAATCAAAACTTTCCTGCACGAGCAAGTGCGAATTGCCTACGACCTCAAAGAAGCCCAGATAGAACAAATTCAGCCGGGATTGATGCGTCAAGCGGAGCGATTCTTTATCTTGCAGCAAATCGATACCCTTTGGCGCGAGCATTTACAAGCAATGGATGCACTGCGAGAAAGTGTCGGTCTGCGCGGCTACGGTCAAAAAGACCCGTTGATCGAATATAAGAGCGAGGGATACGAAACTTTCTTGGAGATGATGACAGCAATTCGTCGCAATGTTGTCTATTCCTTGTTCCAATTTCAACCGCAGATGCAGTGAAAAGAGGGGCTAGGGATTAGGGGCTAGGGGCTAGAGCGCCAGTCCAGTAAAAGAGGTTGACAAAAGAAATAAGATGTGTGTGCATAGAAACCTCGGCAGGGCGAAGCATTCGGACATAAAAATTGTTGCAGATCGCGATCGATTGTCGCCCGAATGCTTCGCCCCTACACAATACATATTTCGTTGTTTTTGTCAATTTATTCTAGTGGACTGGCGTTCTAGGGAGTGGGGGAGTGGGGGAGTGGGGGAGCGGGAGAATAAATCTTTTCCCTTTTCCCTCTTCCCTCTTCCCTAGCCCCTAACCCCTAGCCCCTAGTCTCGCAGAGGAATGAGCAAGCGACTGAGGACTCTGCCATCATCTATTTGATAGAAGTTAAGCTCGCCTGCCATTTGTCTGACGATCGATTGACAAATCCGCAGATGGAGTCCGGGTGGTTTGTCCAGAGTGGAAGGAACGAGATCGTCAGAGGGTGCTTGTTGTAGCTCGGCAATGAGTACCGGGTCGATCGCTCCGTCATCTGTCACGGACAGCTCGATAAAACGATCGGGGGGATAATGATGGCTATGGGAGGGCGAAAGCTCTTCTTCGCCATAGCCTCTACTTTCATGTCCCAGCTGACGACACCAAATGTCAATCCGTCCTCCGGTGCGAACTCGATCGCACGCAGCCATCAATATTTCGTGAATTACTAATTCGATTTTGACAATATCTAATTTTTTGCTGAGGTTGGTAGTGAGGGCTTTCTCACCTTCGGTATCGTGGATTTGAGCCCAGATACGTTTTTGTTTGATTGCCGGATCGATACGATCGAGCGATCGCAACAACAAGCTGGTCAATCTAATTGAATCTTTTGTAGATGCAAAAGAAGCTGCGATTGAATTTTTTTCTGAATCTTCATCTTCAATTCCGTCATCCGACAAAACTTTGCCATTTTCTAATTCCCGATAGCCAATTTTCCACTGCTCATTGGCAAGCATAGAATAAATATAGATAGCCAGTCCACCATGACGCGAATCTTGCTTAGTCAACAAATCCTTAGAATTTTTAATTGCTGGGGAACTATGGAATCGCCCCGCAGGCTGGCGTAACTCTTTGACTGCTCCCTGACGGCTTAAATCTTCTACGAGCTCAATTTGGGGCGGCTGTAAATATTGCCGTGCCAAATCGGCAATTAAACGATGTTTATACCAATTTAAACATTGCAGTTCTTCTCGTTCTTCAGACAGAGAATCGATCAGCATCTTATAGCGACGCAACCATGCTAGCTGAGAGGTTAGCAAGCCGAACATCGGTAGAGCGCTGTTTGGCCAACTTCCAGTACCTTTTGCGACGATCGCCACCCCAGTAGGCTCGTGTTCCGGAGCGGTTTGCAGAGGCATAACCATAATCTCGCTAATGCCAGGGCCGGAAATCCAACTGCGCGTCGCTGGAGAAATATTTGTTACATCTTTGACTAAAAGACCATCAGATGCTAAAGCTTCTTGAATTAACTCGTCGCTGCGTATGGGGACAATAAAGTTTGAGTCGATCGCGAATTGGTAGTTGCTGACATCTGTAGTTAGGATGCGGCCTTCTTTGCTTCTGGGAGACCAGCTAACCAAAGCGGCAACGGGAGCTTGTAGCATAGTAGCAATCGATTGCAGAGCGGCTTTTTCTATATGCTCGAGCGAAAAAGCTTGCTGCATTGTGGTCAGACCCCATTGCAGAGACTGGTAACTTTTTTGTTGGCGATCGAGTTGTCCGATCAACCGCCGCTGGTTGATAATTAAGCCGATCTGCTGACTGACAACGCGGAAAATTTCTCGCTCGGCGCTAGTCCAGGTACGCGGATTTTCGCTGGTAACGATGAGGAGTCCTGTCAGGGGTCGTTTTAAACTTGTATTGCAGGTGAGAAGACTGCGAACTCCTGCTTCCAAAAACGCATTGCGAAAGCCCAGCAACTTCAAATCTGTTGATAAGTCTTCAATTGCTACTGCTTCAGGACTGCGTTCCAGCAGTTGCCAGTCTACATCGCTTAAGCTCGGTAGAGTCTGGGAAGAATCTTTTCCCCCTGTTTGAGAAACTATCGGTCGTCGATTGACTGGTTGGGTTTGAAAACAAATTTCAAAATGTTTCTGGTCTGGATCGAAAAGCAGCACCAAAAAGCGATCGACTTGCAGCCGCGTAGTTAGCTGTTCGGCACAGATTTTTAAAGTTTTTTGCCAATCTTCCTCACTTGTAATCGCAGAAGCTATTTCCGCTGTGAGCATTCGATCTTGTTTGGTTTGCTCCACAGTGACTTCCATCTCTTCGATGGGAGAAAACATGGCAATTAACTGCGCCGCACCCCGGAGATAGTTTTTTTCTTCTTCCTTCCAAATGCGAGGTTCGTTACCTTCTACTGCTAGAAAGCCGAGCAATTCATCTCCTAAGCGAATCGGAGCTGCCAGTAAGCTTCTCACTCCCAATCTCTGCAATAACCTGCTGGTAATATCGGCTTTGAGGGAACTGTGAGCTTCTCCGATCGACACCATCTGATCGGCTACCAAAGCATTATAAAAGCCACCCGATTCCTGTACGGTGATTCCGGAAGCTTTGGTAACGGCGTCACCGAAACTGCCGCTGGCGCGGTTACTCATCCGCCTCCAAAAATAACGCCGCTCTCGCTCAAACCAATAAATGCTCGTCCGTGTCGGCGCTACAAATTGATGCGTTTCTGCTACTACCGTCTCCAGACGCTGCAATATTGTGCGCGTCGAGCGTAACTGCTCTAGAATTCGGAACAATGGCTCGTCAGGACGCTTAGTGCGTTGGCGGTTCCAATCTGTTTCGATTTGGTTCAGAGAAGCTGCCAATCCCCCTAATAGCATAGATAGTCGCGCTTTCTCTTCCGGTTGCGGCGAAATTCCCCATTGCAGGGAGCCCAGCATTACCACTCCAAAACAGCGATCGCGATAGCGAATGGGGAAAATCAGCGTTCCCCGAATATTGAAGTTTGCCGCTGCTTTCCGCCACTCTCCAGCTCGCGTTTCTTGGCGCAAGTCCGGTACCCCTATCGGTCTGAGCTGAATGACGACCTGTTCTAGGAGATCCCCTGGATTGAGAAAAATTCGCTGTTTCAAGAAATTGATGTCCCCAGTGGGTACAATTCCGCCTTTGCCTAAGATGCGATGGTCTAGGCGATCGTAAAATCCGATCCAAATCAGGCTGTAGTCAAACTCAGCCTGGAGATAATTGATAGTTGTGTCAATCAAAACATCGACGTTATCCTCTTCCCGCAGGGTCTGGAGGACACGTCCTAAAGTCACGACTTTTTTGTCTTCAGAATTCGGTCTTTGTTGCTGGCCCATCTGCTTTCACCCCTATTAGGTAATAGGTACAGGGGAAGAAATCGCCTGGGTGGTGGGTGCTGGGCTAGAGAAAAGTGGGAAAATATTTATTACCTTCTCTGTCTAGCCCCGCTCGCCCGTCTGCCCATAGCCCCTGCCCCTAACTCCTACGCCCTTTCTTCCCCAATCTCTAGACCCTACTACCAAACTTTAAGAGCCTTGGATATTTATCAACTTGGTTTACGTCCTCTTTTGTTTAATGTTCTCAAGAGCGATCCGGAATGGTTGCATCAGCAAAGCATTCAATTTTTGAGTTGGTTAGATCGTAATGCTTATCGCTTCCCTGTAACCGGGTTGCGAGACCAACTTCAGCGATCTTTTTGCTTGGCGGATACCCGTTTGGAACAAAAACTCCTACCCAGCGAAAAGTTTTCCCCCCAGCTGTTCCCAAATCCGATCGGATTGGCAGCTGGCTTTGATAAGAACGGCGTAGCTTCTGGCATTTGGTCTACTTTTGGTTTTGGCTTTGCTGAATTGGGTACTGTAACTTTACTGGCACAGCCTGGGAACCCGCGTCCCCGCTTGTTTCGATTGCCTGCTGACAAAGCAGCTCTAAACCGTATGGGTTTTAATAACAACGGTGCAGAAGAAATGAGTGGCAGGCTACGCGCCATTTGGCAGGGGCGTCCCCGACCGATGCCAATAGGAATTAATCTAGGTAAATCTAAGGTAACACCCTTATCTGACGCTGCATCTGATTATGTGGAAAGTTTTCGCCTTCTCAAAGAGTGGGGCGATTATTTTGTCGTAAATGTCTCCTCACCGAATACCCCAGGCTTGCGATCGCTCCAAGATGCACCTCTGTTGAGCGGGATTTTGTCGGCTTTGCAGCAAGAAAATCAAGGGTATAAACCAATTTTAGTCAAGATTGCACCCGACTTGGAGTGGGATGCGATCGCCAATGTTTTGGCAGTAGCCTCGACGCATCGGCTGGCAGGTATTATTGCCACCAATACCACAATTAGTCGCGACAAACTCCAAACTGAGGTAATTGACGAAACGGGTAAGTCTGTGCGGGAAGAAGAGGGTGGCATTAGCGGTGCGCCGCTGAGGGATCGTTCAACCGAGGTAATTAAGTTTATTTGGCGGGAAACAAAAGGGCAATTGCCAATTATTGGTGTAGGAGGTATTTTTACTGCTGAGGATGCTTGGGTAAAGATTACTGCTGGTGCTTGTTTGATTCAAACTTACACAGGTTGGATTTATGAGGGACCGTGGATGGTGCGGCGGATTTTAGAAGGATTGTTGAAAAAGTTGGATGAACGGGGTTTGTCTAATATTTCTGAGGCGGTTGGTTTGGAGGAGTAGATGTTTTTTAACGCAAAGGACGCAAAGGTAAACGCAGAGGTACGCAGAGGATAAGAGTGTTTGCTATCTTTGCGCTAGTGTCGATTCTTTGAATTTATATGTTTGAAGATTCAGGGTGAAGATTTTTTCATCAATTAATCGAATTATCAAATTTAATTCTGAAAGATAAATATCTGCTTAAATTTATTGTAAAGGATTGATGATATCGATAAATAAATCGATTTCGTACTCGTAGAAAATCAAAACCTATTAATCTTTCTTACAGGCTAAATACTGTTTTTATCGTTTTTATTTTGGCTAATCCTGAATCTGACGGAATAAAGTCAAATACTTTAACTTCTTTTCTTGACTTGTCTACCAGTTTAAATGTCCGGATTGTATCTCGAACATTCAAAGTTCTTTCTGCTAGGCAATTAGATAATTTTACCTTTCCTTCTTCTAGCCCTAAAGATTCAGTTAAATCCGCTTGTTGTGGGTCAAAGTCTACTACTAAAACTTTCTTTTTATTTTTCGCTAAGATAGCTGCCAAATTAATAGCTGTTGTTGTTTTGCCCACGCCTCCCTTGTCATTATATATACAAACAGTTAAAGCTTTCGGTGGATTTGCAATCAATAACCGGATATAATTAACTATTTCATTAATATTGCTTTTATCAATAAAAAAAATACGAGTTGCAGGAATGACAACCTTTCCATGCCGACGAAAAAGCTGTATATAAATTGAATTAGTAATAATCCCCCACTGTGCAGTTTGACAGTTGGGGGCAAGCAAATACTTTTTTAGCTGTTCCTTAGTTTGTTTGTATTTCGGACTGGTTTCAGATAGGTTAATAACCGTATTTCCAGCGACTATTCCCTTTACTTCAAAAAGCAGATAAGGATTTATTTTAGAAAAGGAAAACCTATCATTACCGTCATTCTTACGAGCTGCAAAATCTTCTTCTCCCTTGCCTGTAGCAAACTGTTGCACCCATTCGTCATCGCTAAATCCCAGTGCTGCTAGAAGAGGTTTTACAAATTTATCCTCGACATCAGGCTCGCCCGCATTTGGTGGGATTTTGTCTAAAATAGTATTCCAATCTATATTTAGCATTACTTAGTACCTAGCCAATTGAGGAAAAAAGGTTGTTTATAAGTTTATAATATGTTAGCTAAAGTTGCAACGATATTCTTTCCTATTAAAGTGCTTAGTGAAATAAAAGTAGAAAAATAAGCTCGCTTAATCGATGAGTAGCGCAACGTTTAGGATAGGCTCAAATTCTTCTACAAAGTTGCGCTTTGACACATTCCCATCAGGGTTACTTCCCAAACTAATCGCGGTTGAGCGTAACTGAGCAAACACCGTTTCGCTTTTTCCAATTTTTCTAAGGGCGATTCGCGAATTTGCCCTTTTAAAAATTGTTTCCAATAACAATGTTGTAAGTAATCTACTAACCATAATTGCGCTTCTGTATCGAGGGATTTATCGATGTCGCGAGCGAGTTCTAATGCTTGACGAAGTGTTTTGGGAATTTGCTTTACTGCTGTCAATAATTCTGGGGAAATTGCTTGTAATTGCTGCCAAGATGCGATCGCTTCCCCCGGACTTCCTCCCGCTAACTCCAATACCTCTGGATGCTGCAAAATTTCGCTATATTTATTCCGCCGCAGCACTATCTCTACCCCACTTGAGTCGAGGCGATAAAAGGGTATGCGCTGACAGCGGGATACCAGGGTCGGCAATAAAGATTCGATCGCCGGAGCAATTAAAATTATAGTGGCTTGGCCGGGTTCTTCCAGCGTCTTCAGCAAAGCGTTTGCAGCCCCTTCGGCCATCGTTTCTGCTTGTTCGATGACGATGAGCGATCGCGATGCCTCCAGAGGCGGACGACTCAAAAACTGGGCTATTTCCCGCACCTGTTCTAGCCGAATTTGGGGAGGTGCCTTGCGCTTCACTCCTTTTTCGGCAGCTTCCGCCGCCGACAATCTGACTCCGTTGTGCAGATATGTCGGCTCGACCCACAATAAATCGGGGTGATTGCTCAGCTGTAGGCGTTTTTGTATAGTTGATTTTTGCTTAGCTTCTGTACCATAAAACAACTCTTCTGTAAAGCACTTTGCTGCCAAACTGCGACCGACGCCATCGGGGCCAACAAACAGATAACCTGGGGCGATGCGATTTTGAGCGATCGCCTGCCCAAGCAACTCTACTGCCTGACTTTGGCCTACGAGCCTTTCAAAAGCATTCATTAAAAAAATCCATCAATTTACCGATTAAGGGTACACTACCTGTATAAATGTATCTGGTCTTGACATTTGGCAATGCCAAACCAAAGATGATGTTTGAGGTTAACTAGCAGCCGAAAAGAATATTCGGCTCGCCCAATGTTACCGAAGTGCAATTAACTGAGCCATTTGGTGTAGCCTTAAGTATTGCCGCGCCTAATGCCGAATATTAGGGACGAAAGAAGAAAGCCGAAAGCGAGACAGAAGAAGGATGAGGAGAAGAATTAGAAGAAAAGGAAGTCAGGCAGAATTAATATTGTCCCTCTTTTCTCCTTCCCCCTTCTCCCTCTCCCTGATGGGGCAGTGGCAGCTTTACAGAGCAGCAATAGAAAACAATGCTTCTAGGTATAAGCTTGAAATCAAATCAATGAGGTTCGGGTATTATAAGAGGGTCTTGGAGTCGCAGGCCGGAGGTATGATATGGCTCGCTATACAAGTTCGTACACAGTTTCCCTTCCTCTCGATCGTCTTAAGCAATTGCTGATAGAAGTTCTAAAGAGTTGTTCGTTAGACATCCTTTATGAAACGATTGACTATATAATGGCGCGTGAGAAGCCAGGGCAGGTTGGCTTTGCCAAGTTAGTGACTGTTGAAGTCCTCATCGATCGTTCAACCGCAACCGCAACCCAAACTAAGATGAGTTTGGTAATGAAAAATGAGGAATTGCCCCTGCAAGTTGACAACCACTGCCACCAGATATTCGATCGCGTCAGTGAGGCGATCGTCAGCAATCGCCAATGGCAGATAATTGAAAATGTAGCAGGAGAGCTACCCACTATTTAGTCAGGCAAATCAGTCAGGCAAAGCTGCGATTACTCTGGCTAACTTGGGGAAATTTTACTCCTCTGGCTCATCGTCAAACATACTACCGGGGTTAATCAGGGTGATATCAAACTCATCTAGCGGCCCAGATGGGATAGTCTCTCGTTTGAGCTGATAGTATATAGCTCGCACCTGCGGGCCAAATACAACTTCATCTTCATTTTTGAGGTCGTGAGCTGGAAGCTTGCGAGAGTTGATGATCAGTCCGTTAGCACTAGCTCTGCCTTTGCCATCGCCATCAACAATGCGATAGTAGTATGTTCCATCTTGTTTGGGCATCTGTAGCAAAGTTGCATGACGACGAGAGACAAACTGGGAGTATAGGCGGATATTACAAGTCGGATCGCGACCGATCGAATATACAGCCTTAGTGAGTATAAACTCCTTGCGCCCTTTATCGTCCTCAACAATGAGTAGATGATTTTGATCCTGTGGTAAAGGCATTGATTGATCTGTCCTGCAATAAATTAATAAAGGCAGCTGCAACCCCGGCGTCACATGGCCTTGATAAATTAGGCTCAGCGCTGCCAACCTGAAAACAACGGTGATTTTCGATTTCAAATTTTAAATTTAAAATTAAATTCAATTTCAAATTTAAAACTTGAATTTCGACTAAAATTTTACCGACGCCAAGGCAGACGACGCAGGAGAAGAGAATTAGTAACAACACTGACGGAGCTGAAAGCCATCATTGCGCCGGCAGCAGCTGGACTGAGAACGAAGCCTAAACTAGGCAGCAAGACACCGGCGGCAATGGGAATACCTAAAGTGTTGTAGGCAAGTGCCCAAAATAAATTCTGGCGGATTTTATTAAAAGTGGCACGCGAGAGCTGAATCGATTTAACGATATCCGTTACTGCATCGCGCATCAGGATAATCTGAGCGCTTTCAATCGCAATGTCAGTTGCCGCGTGCAGGGCTATGCCCACATCGGCTTGTGCTAGTGCCGGTGCATCATTTATTCCATCCCCGATCATAGCGACTCGATGACCCTGAGTTTGCAGAGTTGCGATCGCCAATGCTTTACCATCGGGAAGAACTCCTGCCAAAACATCAGAAGTGTCGAGTAATAGCTCGGAAGCGATCGGTAATGTACTTTCGAGCCTGTCACCAGTCAGCATCATAACTCTCAATCCCAGACGCCGCAGATCTGCCACTGCTGTTTTAGCATCTGGTCTGAGGGCATCCGCAACCGCGATCGATCCTAAGCTGATGTTGTCAGATGCCACATAAACCACTGTTTTTCCCGCTTGTGCTAATGCCCTAACTTGTGCTTTGAGAGCATCGCCAACACTAATTCCCGTTGCTTGCAGCCAGTCCGAAGTTCCCACCAACACCGTCTGACCTTCTACCACAGCGCGAACTCCGAAACCCGGTTCTGTGTAAAAATCTTCGGCAGGTGGTATAGGTAACCCCAGTTTGCGGGCTTCCTCGACAATGGCTGTGGCGAGGGGATGACAGGTGCCGCTTTCGGCTGCCGCCGCCAGTTGGAGAAGCTTTGCCGCCGAGTCGGAGAGCGGTGGGGAGGCAGAGGATAAATTTTGCTTCTCCAGTTCCCCGTTGACTGCAACCGAGATACAGTCAGTCACGCAGGGATGACCGGTAGTAAGAGTGCCAGTTTTGTCAAACACTACCGCGTCAAGACTCGATACCCGTTCTAAAACATCTCCACCTTTGATTAAAAGTCCCGATTCCGCGCCAACCCCCGTACCAACTAGGATAGCGGTGGGTGTGGCCAGTCCCAAAGAACAGGGACAAGCAACTACCAAGACGGCGATCGCCAGCTTTAAACTCAACATCAGGGGTGACTGATGATGCGCGACCATAGATCCGTGTCCCATGACCGCCGCACCGTGCGTCATCAATGTTGCCCCATGCCCTAAAAGCAGATCCGGCCAAAGGTGAGTGCCGATAAAATACCAAAATAGAAATGTGAAAGCGGCAGCTGCCATCACACCGTAAGTAAAATACCCAGCGACAGTATCCGCTAGGTGTTGCACCGGTGCTTTGCGAGTTTGAGCTGCTTCTACTAAGGCGACAATTTGAGCTAAGGTGGTATCTTTGCCAATGCGGGTCGCTCGAATCGCGATCGCGCCTGATTGGTTAAGCGTCCCCGCCTGCACCACATCTCCTATTTGTTTTGGCACCGGCACCGCTTCCCCGGTCAGCATTGACTCATCTACTGTTGTCTTGCCGACGATCGTTTCCCCATCTACGGGTATCTTTTCTCCAGGTAAAACCAGTAAGTATTCTCCCACGCGCACCCGATCGGCTGGTATTTCGACTCCCGTGTCTGCCGTTAGATCCACGTTCGGATCGGCAATTAAGCGTGCCTGGGGTGGCTGGAGGGAAAGCAATGCTTCAAATGCCGCTACTGCCCGTCCTCTGGCGTGTTGTTCCAGCGTTCTCCCTAGCAGGATAAAGCCTAACAGCATCACCGGTTCGTCAAAAAAGCACTCCCAACCGAGCTGAGGGAATAGTAACGCTACTGTGCTGGCGGTGTATGCGGTTACTGCACCCAATCCCACCAGCGAGTTCATGTTGGGTGCTAAGCGCTGCAAGCCTTTGAAGCCATCTACCAAGATCGATCGACCTGGCCCAACTAAAGTAGCGGTTGCCAGACCCCAATGGAACCAAAATGAGGTAAGGATGGAAGGATGCTCGGCAAACCAAGAGTGTTGACCGAAATGGCCTATTCCCGATAAAACAATTAGGATACCTGCGATCGCCAGCCGCCATATAGAAGATTCGATCTCCTGGCGATGCCTTTGTGCGGGCGAAATCGTTTCTCCTGTTTGAGAATAGCGCGGTTGAGTCGGAAAACCAGCTTCTGTCAATTTTGCGGCTAAAGCACTTGGGTCAACCGCACCGGATTTTACGTCGCAAACTGCCACCTCTGTCACTAAGTTGACGCAGGCTGAAACAACCCCAGGATATTGGATTAGCTGATTTTCTACAGCCTTCACGCACCCGGCACACTTCATTCCTCCCACATCCAGGGTAATCGTCTCCACGTCGGAGGCTGGGGTAGCGTCAGCGCCGCTTGACCCAGATATCGCTGTCTGGGGAGACAGCCGTTCAGAAGATTTGTCAACTGACTGCAACACTTCCATTCCTAAAGCAATAAGCACCTCTCTCCTTAGAGAGTAGGCCAAGTCGGGCTAAATTGCCTGAGAAAGTTTAACTTTTCTTAAAAGTTGCGCTCCGGTAGCTAGCGGCTAATGGGTCGTGGATAGTGATTTTCCTACTACCTAAAATTATTTATTTTTAATCCAAAATCTAAAATTAATTCGTTCAGCGATCGTTCCAGTTCAAAAAACTCAGGTAGATGAGCGCAAAACCAGTTTGCAGCACCAACAGCAACCCGTAACCCTTGACGAAAAGGTTGATATCCATACTGGAAAAAACGCTAAAGGCTCCGCTACTTAAGGCACCTAGCAATATTACAAACAAAACTTTTTTATACTTAAAAGTTGACATTCCCATAAAATATCCTTGCTTCAAAACAGTAAATTGCCTAGCGGCGATTTAAAAAAAGCCGCAGATAATTCGCCCGATTTCGATAAATCGTACAAGCGGTAACCATGATATATTAAAACTATAAATAAACATAGCAATTGGATTTTTTGATCTGCAATTATCTTAACATAAAAAGCACTCAAATGTCGTTTTTTTACCAATTCAATTACGAGATGAATAGTTGCTATAGCAAAACAGGCAAACACAACTGGCCCGAAGAGGTTTTGTGCTATTGCCTGACTCCAATCTCCTCGAACAATAGCAATAAAAGAGCGAGTCAAACCACAACCCGGACAGGGAATCCCTGTTAAATATTTAAACGGGCAAACTAAGAAAGGCACTTGCTGCCCGTGATTGTAAAATAAGGCTACCAACAGCGGTGATGAAAAAATAGTCAACTTTACAAAATTCACACGCCGATCGCGAGCCGAGAGAAGCCGATCTGATAATTCAAACATGAATTGTAACTGCCATTGTGATTTTAGCGCCAAGCAGTTCTTAATCGATCGCAAATAATCAAATGGCCGAGTGCCTCAATTTCAAATTAAACTAGACGGTTACCCTGCTTGTCGGGTAGCGAATCTACAACCAAAAGAATAAAGTCAATTAGTGCCCAGATACCACAGCCGCCAAAAGTCAGCAGTTGAACGATCCCGATCGTTACATATCCAAGGTAAAATCGGTGAATTCCGAAACCGCCTAGAAAGAAACATAGAAGGAGGGCGGCAACTTTGGACTTGGCAGGATTATCTTGCATATAGATCTCTAAATAAATCTTCCGTTCCGGTATCACTATACTCATAGGATAGCTTGCATCTATCAAAAGTAGGAAAAATTTACTTTTTTTAATAAGCTGTGACGCCAGATGGTTTTAATAATTGCCAGAATGTGAAAATCTTGTGGGGTGGGCATCTTGCCCGCCCCATTGATACAACTTAGATGCGTTGCAGCTGAGGATCGGAGAGTGTAGGGTGAGTGAAAACGCACCCTACGCTGCGAGTAGCGATATTGCATACTCAATGATGGGCGAATATCAGGTGGAACCGCTACCCAAAATAAACAAACTTAACAGAGTGCCGCTATTCCAGAGGCTGTGGAGTAACATGGGAGCCAGAAGATTGCGAGAGCGGGTGTACACAACAGCCAACACTATCCCCAAAGTAGTCAGGGGCAGCACTTCTGAAAGGCTCAGGTGTGCGACGGCAAACAGCAAACTACTCGCGATCGTCGCTCCCCAAACTGGCATATAACGAGTTAAAGATGGCAGGAGAAATCCCCGGAATAGGAATTCTTCAAACAGCGGTGCAGCAATAGCTGCGGTAAAAAAGAATATCGCGAGTGCCACACCATCTTTACTCTCTAGGGCTAGCGACAAAAGCGGGTTACTTCCCCCCTCTCCTTTCCAAATTTCTTGGTTAATCAGCGACACTACAATTACCAAAGGTAGCGCCACAAAATAACCGCCGAGTCCCCATAAAAACCACTTACCGAACAAATCAAATCGAAACCATCCTTCCGGTAAAGGTAAAAATGATTTCACAGAAAAATACAACACCAATACTCCACCCAATGCAACCAACATATAAGTTGTCAAAACGTAGATTGCTTTTGACCGGACATCAAAAGCGGCGGGTGTGAGGTTGAGCAGTTTAAAAGCTAAGGGAATGAATACAGCAGATATCAGCAATTGCATTCCAAAAAAGCCCACAATGAAAACTTGCCAGATTGTTTCGGCATCCCAAGGCGTTGACCAAGAAACATTTTCATTCTGAGCTAGAAGGGAATTCTCTTTGCGGATCAGACGCTGTGCTACCAACAAGATGAGCAATGCCACGCCTATTAAAAATCCTAACGTGGGCAGAGCAGCCACGATCGCTAATTTCACTACTGCTTGCTGTGCTATTTCCTGTTCTGTTGATTGCAGTTTAACCAGCGCCGTTGAGCGTTGCTGCAAATTGTAAAGTTGACTTAATCCCCGATCGCGGAACCATCCGTCTAAATATTTTTGGATAGTTGGCTCGGCGTCTGGTAAAATCCGAGGTGGATTGCTCCATAAACCGATTAAGACTGTAGCGGTTTTTGCTTCTGCTGCTTGACCGATCTTAGCGCTGGGGCGATCGCTCACCGACTGCCAAGTTTTCAGCGCCGCTTCAACTTCTCCTTGACGAGCTTGTAAAATCCCTATATCCAGGTCTAACTCGTTAATTAAACTTTCTAGCCCATCGATAGACTCCCGCAAAGGCTGTTGACTGGGGTAGTCAGATCTGTCAGGATTGGCGGTAACTGTCAGCGGTGGTTCGGCAGCAGGCGAAGGTGTAGCTTCCAGATTTTGATACTGTTTGAGTTGGGCTATAGCTTTTTCTAGATTGGTTTGCGCTTCTTTCCGCGCCTCCATATACTGCTTTTGGGCAGTTTTGACAGGTTGAGCGCCGATCAGTGCTTCGCGAGCGGATTTGCTGCTGGAATCGGAACCGATCTCGCCCTGCCACTCACCAGCGTGTAGCAGCAAATTAGTTTGGTACAGTTCCAAACGGCTTTGAATTTGGGGCTGACTCCGACTTTCCAGCAAAGAAGGAACAAAAAAGAGTATCACTAAAAGCGTCAAGAAACCTAATATCAACTGCCTAATTTTCATGTCAATCTCCGCACTACCCCTACTTATTGAACCGCATTCGCGGTGAGATAAGCTTGGATCGAAAGTCAAAAGTCAAAAAGAAGAGGGAGAGGGGCTAGAAAAGTCAAAAGTCAAAAGTCAAAAGTCAAAAAAGGGCGTTGGGCGTCGGGACTAGGAGCTAGGTAAGCTAGAAAAGTCAAAAGTCAAAAGTCAAAAAAGGGCGTTGGGCGTCGGGACTAGGAGCTAAGTAAGAGGGAAGAGGGAAGGGGGAAGAGGGAAGAGGGAGAAATTTTGACTTTTGACTTTTGACTTTTGACTTTTAGCTCCCCCGCTCCCCCTTCCCTAGCAGGCGCAAACATTTTTCCAGGTTTTGCTAAACTCTATAGATAAAGTCGTCTTTTTCAACACTCAGTTGTAAATATGAGCAAAGCATATCGTAAGCAATCCCTTCACCGCAAGCTCAAAAGAGAAGGTCGGCAAGATTTAGCAGATATCGATAATGCGAATGAAGCTGAGAATTTTACTGACGATTTTGATGATTTTGACGATTTTATAGCAGAAGATGTGCAAAATAATCCGCAAGCAAAAGCAGCGAGAGGACGTAAGCCATCTCTATTCAAAGCTATTCAAGGAATTAGCGAAAATATAAGTAAAGTAGGTTCGCAGATTGGCAGCGATGTCGCTGGGGAAATGGGAAAATTGGGCCAAAAAGTGGCCCGATCGGCTCAAGAAATTCGTCAAGAAGCTAGTAAGTCGGCGACAGAACTCGGTCAGGGAATGGCAAAGCGCACCAAAGAAGTAGCGCAGTCGGCTGTAGAACTCAGCCAAGGAGTTGCTAAATCGGCTACAGAACTAGGTGAAGAAGTTACGAAATCAGCTAAAGAAAAAGGAAAAGCTGTACAGCAGGAAGCTCGCCAATTTATAAGCAAAAATCTCGAAAAAAGTCAAGATAATGTTGGCAAGAAACTCGAAGAAAATCAAGCTGCGAAGGAAGCTTCTGTGCGAGCTTACATTAAGCAGATAAACTTGTCTGAGATGGAAGATGCTGTGGACGCTATGTGGGATAAATTTCCCAGTAGTAAACCAGAAGAAATTTCGCAACGTTTACTTCGCCAACAAATTCTGCGCGTCAGTAAAACTTCGGCTGTCTTCAGTGTTGTACCGCCAAAAATGGCAGATTCGATCGGAGTTAATTATGTTTCCGTTGCGCTAATGCAAGCCGAAATAATTTTTAAGATTGCTGCCGCTTATGATTTTGATATATGGCTTCCGCAACGCAAACCAGAAGCTTTTGCAATTATCGATCGCGTGCTGCGGGCTAGCAGACAAGCCATGATAACATTGAGCGTATCGCAAATGATCCCGCTTGCTGGAGGGGTTGTTAATGTAGGTACTGACGCCTACTTAATTTATCGAATCGGAGATACTGCAAAAGAGTTTTACGAATCATTGACTGAAGAAGTAACTCCAGGGGAAATTCTCAAAGCCTTCATTGCAGAAACTGAAAGCCGATATACACAGCGTTTGTGGTAGATTGCAAACAGTTTATGTCTGCATAATCTGGATAATATCTTGTCCGGTTGCATCGGTAATACATCAATGATGCCAAACATTATCTGTGGAGATCTGGGGTTAATTTTTTACCGCAGATGTATGCAGATAAACGCAGATAAACGCAGATAAGAAAGCGTTTTTTTCAACGGATGCTAGGGTACATGATATAATTTATGGCTTCTATACAAGATCGATCGCAAAACTCGCCCCTACAATTTGTCTGTATCTCAGCCATTCGGAAGATACTCTAAAGTTTATTCCAGCTACAGGTATTAACTCCTAGCTATTGAAACCGATTTCGCGAGACAGGAACTTCTATCTCTTCGTGTCTGTCATCTATTCCGCTTTGTACTTTGCTTTTGAGACAGAATCTAGTTGTCTCAAAATAAAGTACTGGTATAAAAAAAATCACGCAGCCAGGGTGACAAAACGAGCAGTTATCAGAGAAAAGCGCATGGCATTCGATCGCAGCGAACTATTCGATACTCAATTTTATTTAGCGACAAATCCCGATGTAGCCAAGGCAGTCGGTGCAGGGTTATTTACAAGTGCCTTTCAACACTAAGTAGTCGGACAAAAGTAATCGACACTGTATGAACTTTTGTTAAGGCACTTGCAGGAGTGCCTTCGCACAGCGTGCCGTAGGCATATCGTGCATCGGCACAATTA
>NZ_JACJPW010000097.1 GCF_014696265.1 Aerosakkonema funiforme FACHB-1375
TGTCAATTTTTACAATACATTTGTACTATCCGTGGGTAGCGATCGCACTCCTGCAAGTGCCTTAACAAAAGTTCATACAGTGTCGATTACTTTTGTCCGACTACTTACCACTTAGTTGAAGAATGTAGGTTAAGGATTATACTCAAATTCCAAGAGCGATCGCACTCCTAACCAATCCCCTGTCGGTGTTTGTCCTATTTCGTAATAGTAGCCAATATCCCAAAAACTGAGGTTATATATGGCCTTCTCGCCCAATTTTGTATTGAAAAACTCATTCAACTTCGGAATATGGTTGTATTCTTTTGAACGATATCCAACATTTGTTTTTTCTACAATCAGCATTCCCGCGCTTTGTAAAGCCACTTTAATTGCTACAGCTTTTTTGTTGGCAATAGCGTATACGATCTGATGTTCGTAGGTGTAGTTATAATCACCATAGTAGTAACCGTAAAGCGTAATTGGCGGAAGTTCCGAGATAATACTATGGATTTTAGATTGTAAGTCTAATTTGATATCAGTGGCTTCTGCTAACTCAAATTTTCGCTCTTTGGAACGACGATAACTTACTTGATCGGGAACAGTTTGAGATAAACAAAGCCAATTTCCATCATCGGTTTTACCAATTATGATATAAAAGCAATAATTTGGACGATGACGATCAAAATAGCTATCGTTTACCTTCGGAATACTCAATCTAAAAGCTTGCAAATCTCGCAACTCTGCTTTTATAAGTTGTGATAACTGTTGATATGATTCAAATCGTTTAGCTTCAATTTCCGCATTCCATTCATCCTCGCGTTCATTTCTAGGAGGTGCGTACTCATAATCATTTTTAGATTGATCTGTTGGAGTTCCCCAGCGTTCGACTGATTGCCAATGCGCGATCGCCACATCCACATCTGTCAAGCTGACAAAACCTTGTGCGATCGCTAAATTCCAAACATTCAATTCCCCTTGTACTTCCGTCTCCCAAACAAATATGCGAGATGGATGCCAAAGGAGGACTTCTAGCGTACCAAGGAGTTGTTCTGTTTCTGGTTTCATAATCAATTTCTCTCCAAATTTAATCCCAATAACCGCTAGTAGAAACTCCCAACCAATCTCCATTTAGAATTTGCCCAACAGCATAGATACCGCTTTCAATTACATAGGTTCGGAGTTGCTTCAGTTGGGAAAGCATAAAATTATTTAGCCTTTGATGCTTCAAACCAAAATATTTATAAGTTTGAATGTATTGCGATGAATTTAAAAGTTTAATTAAAACTTGTGTTTTAGATGGAGCAACTTCCCAAATTAACTCTTGATTTGGTTGTTCTTCTCTTTTTGTTAAAAATTCAAGTGCTTCAAGAAAAGGTTTAATTTGGGTTTTTATTTTTTTTGCTTCATCGCTGTAATAACCATCTTCTATACCGAAATAATCTCCAAATTTAGGAGTCCATATTCCATATTTGAGTGCTGTTATCCCAATCCAGGCATCATCGGCAGTTTTACCAACAATCATCTGGGACGCAAGGCTATCACAGCCCAAGTTATAAAACTCTAAGTCGGTTAAATGGGATGGCAATTCATCAATCAAGGTAATAGGTGGCTGATGTGTTTGACTGATGTTTGATGGTTGCTTTAATGCCTTTGCAGCACGTTGCCAAGCTTTGGTAAAATCTGGCAAATCTACAATTTGCAAACGATTTTTATAAATGAGGAAATTTACCAAATTAAATTCTCCTTGCTCTGCAACTTGCCAGACAAATGGTTCAATGGCAGCATCGCCTGCACTGCTGTACAATAAATCTTCTGTGATGACTTCCAAAGTTGCTAAAAGTTGCTCGGTTTTTGGATTCATAAAATTAGAAGTTTTCCAGATAAGATTTTGCAGTAGCTCGAACAATGCGGTTACAATCTCGTGCAAGTTGCTGACGGATTTCTACAGGACTAGATGGATTATCGGCGACGGCGTAGCGATCGCACCAAAATACAGATTGAGAACCTTGTCCGATCGCATCAACAGGAGTTAACGGGTGCAGGAGAGCCACAAAGCGCACAAATGCGTTAGGAGATTGGACGTATTCTGATAGTAATGTTGGTAAATCGTCGGTATTGGGATTGTAAATGCGGCTGAGTCCGCGTAATGTTGGGCTAGTTTGACGGGTGAAAGGTTGGATTACTAAATCTCGCAAAGATTCGCGAATTGTAGCTGGTGTATGAGGATTTTTGGCAACGGCGCGACGGACTTCGACTTTTTCATCTGGCGCGAGTTGTTCTAAAACGGATGGTGTAGTGTTGGGATTGGATGCGATCGCTTCTCTCACTTTTGCATCCACATCTTGACTGAGAAATTCCAAAGTATTCGCGGGTGTATTGGGATTGGTAGCTACTTTGTGACGAACGTATTCCTCTCGATCTGAAGCGAGAGTTTGCAAGATGGAAATCGGACAATTGGTAGAAGATGCGATCGTACAACGTACCTGTACATTTTCATCTCGTGCAAGTTGCTCCCAAAGTTCGGGAGTTGCGTTCGGATTATGTATCAAAAGACTGCGAATTTTTGGACTTGGATCGAAAGCTAACCTTGCCAAAATTTGGGAAGTCAAACTGGGATTGTAAACTAAAGATTCTAATACTTCTTCAGGTGTTCTAGGGCCAGAAAAATCATTGGGTTCTCGCCCTATTTCTTCTCCACCAGCAAACTCCCTTGCAGCCAGCATTTCCAAAACTGCAATAGGAGTATGGGGTTTTCCCGCAAGCATTTTGAGAATTTCATTATTTTCACCACTCCTCCTCGTGCTTTTGTTAGCATCGTTTGTTGTGGAAGGTGCATTAGCTTCACTTTCTATATATCGAGCAAGTAGTTCTAGCGCCGCAGGGGGAGTATTGGGATTTCCCGCTACGTTATGACGAATTGTATAGTCGGGGTGGGTAGCTAGTTGTTCTAAAATGTGAGGAGGCGTGTTGCGATTGGACGCTACTCTAGACACAGTGTAGATATAAGAGTCGCGAGATAGTTTTTCGAGAGCGCTAACTGGTGTATTGGGATGTGAAGCTACTTCATAACGTACTGAATAATTATTATGATTTGCCAATTGTTCTAAAGTGCTGGCAGGCATTTGAGAGCCTTGAACTGAATACTTGAGCAAATCGACTAATCTATCTCCACTCATCCGAGATGCTGCTTGAGCTAGCACATTACCAGGAGTTTTGGGATTGCGGATGTTCAAAATTCCTTCTTCTAAACCTAAACGTTCCAAAACTGCAACAGGAGTATTAAGATTAGCTATTAATTTATTCTTGACTTCGCGGCTAGTATCATTCGCCAACTTCATTAAAATCTCTACGGGTGTGTCAGAATTTTCTGCAACCGTTGCTCTTACCTTTTCAGATTCATCATTGGCTAATATTTCCAAAACTTGAACTGGTGTCTCTCTATGGGAACTTTTGTATGCCAGTCCGCGCCGTACAGAATCGCTGGGATCGCGTGTTAATTCTAAACGAATTTTTAACGGTAAGTTTTGATTGTCTAGCAATACGCTACGAACGGTTTCATCGGGATGTTTGGCGAGTTGTTCTAGAATGTGAACCGGAGTCAGGAAATTACGAGCAGCGTTGTAGAGAGCGTTGCGATCGCCACTTTTCAAAACTTCTGCCAACGCAAAAGGACTATTCGGGCGACGTGACATAAACTCGCGTGCTTTTGCATTTTCCTGATCTTGTTCTTTTTCAAGCACTAACCGATAGCGTTCCAAAATCGGTAAATTTCGATTTTTAGCTACCAAATCTAACATTGATAGATTACCATGAAGAGGGTCTTCGTCTGGTAGTTTGACAAATCGAATTAGCAAATCGGCAGGTGCGTTTGGATTTTCAGCGATCGTCCTCAATAAATAGTTATGTGGCTGAAGTTCATCAGCAATTCGTCTGAGTAAGGATTCAGGAGCAGCCGGATTTTTAGCAATTGCCTCTTTCTTACCTTGTTCTAGTAGCTGCTCTAAAATATCTAGGGGAGTGCGAGGATCTTTGGCAATTATATTTCCAGCAAGACCAAATGTAATGAGTTGCTGTAAATATTCCCGACGCTCTGCTTCTGGAATTGCTGGATTATAGGCAAGTGCCAAAAACACATCGCTATCTCTGTTATAATAATCATAACGATCGATCGAGTTTGATGGTCTAATTAGTTGATTTTTAAGAATTTCTCTCAACGTTGCTGGAGTTCTAGGATTAGCAACTAATGCGACACCAACAGAGCGCAAGTTGCTACTATTTTTGACATCGCTTTTAATCATTGCCAACGCATCAAAAATAGTTTCTATCGCTCGTTTGAGTTGTTCTGTAGATAATCCAGGTAGTATTCCACTCCATATTGACATCACTTGTTCGTCGTCGCTATCATTTATTAAATCATCTTTATCTGAAAACCTATTTAAGGTTTCTAGAACACTAGAACTTTGAATTATTTCCATCCAGCGATCGACATCAACTTTAATATTCGCTGGAGATAATACCTCTTGCTTCAGATTGAAAATAAGCCAATCGGCATTAGATTTGAACGAGTCTGCATTTGCTTCATGCTCTAATGCCAAAATTCCTCGAATTTCTCGCAATAGCTTTGTGTCATAAAACTCATTCCTTGCCATTGCTGCCAGAATATTAACAGGCGTGTTTGAATCTTCTGCAACTTTGACTTGAACTCGTTCGTCAGGATTGACCGATAGTTCTTCCAATAGTTGAATTTTAAGTGCTTCGGGCGTTAAAGAATTTTGGGCAACAGCTAACTTAACATCAGTATTCGGATATTGGCTCAATCGCTCTAAAATTTCTACTGTAACTTGTGGATGTTTGGCGATATCAGCTAAAAATTGAAGTGCATTTTCAATGTTGCTTTCCACAATTTTTATGGGCAGTGAGTCAAAATAAGCTATTTTATCTTTTCTAAATTCCTCTAGATCGACATTGGCTAATTCAACCAAAATCCAAGTAGGTGTATTCGGCTGTCCCGTTAAAAAATCTGGCAAATTATCTTCTTTCCAAATTGGCCCTTTTGTCGCTGCTTCTCTAAAAAATCGCTCTAAAATACTGGTTGGTAAATTCTGCCGCTTCCAAAAAATATGCTGCTGGATTGAAAATAGTTGATGCAGAATTTCTTCTGTTGCATTAGGATGTTCTGCTACTGCTTCTTGTATAGTTTTCTCTGAATATTCTGCCAAAACATCCAGCACATTTGCAGGTGTTTGCGGATTTTTGGCAACGGCTAACTGAATTTTGAATACAGAATCTCTGGCTAATTGCATCAAAGTTTCTGCCGGAGTGGAAGGATTTTGTGCCACTGCCAAACGAATCCACGCCCAGCGACTTTGCCCTAACATTGCCAGTTGTTCTGTATCGGTATTCCAATCAGTTGCAACGGTATGTTGTCCTTCTACCAACTCGATTAACCCAGGCGGACAATTAGAGTTATATTTCACCGCCAAGCGAATCGGTATTTCTAAATCGCCTGCCAATTGTTCTAATACTGCTAATGGCGTTTCTGGGGATTCCGCTACTTGCAATCTCGGTTCTAGAGTTGGTTCTTTTGCCAGTCTTTCTAACAGTTTGAGGCGATATCGTAAAGGTAAGTGAGGATTGCGAAGTCCTTCGATAAATCGTTCTGCTGGCACCCATTCGCTGAAAAAACAATCGGGAACTGGCCCAATTTTGAGCAACTCGACGGCAAGGCGATCGTTCTGTCCCAATTCAACGTTTTGCAACTCCGCGTCCAGCGCTTCCTGCCAGCCTTCTGTCAGTTCTCCCGCCCAATTAACGTGCAGCCGAGCGGCTTGGGCTACTTGCCGATCGCTACTGCGGGTGAGAACTTCGAGGAGGTGACGCGGTGTGGCGGGATCATTGGCGATCGCTAATTGCAATTCCCTTGTTTCTGAAGCTAATCGTTCGTTATCGTCCAAAAAACGCTGTAAATCGGCGGAATTCAGCGGCTCTGGTAGCGGCATAACTTATCCCTCGATAACAGAAGTCAGTACAAAATGTGCGATCGCCTTGGTATCCCCACAAAGCGGATTTGCTTTGTGAGATACCGTAATATAGTATATTTGTACTAAAAAATCAACTGTCGATCGATCTATTTATCAGACGCAGCACTTTTCAAACCTTTGCGTCGCATCCAGCGAAGGTAGATCAAAAGCAACACGAGTGCTAGCAAGTTACCCAAAATTTGGCCGGGTTCGGGTACTGCGTTGGGATCTGGTGCTTGGTTGGACGATCCTTGAGTGGGTGCTGGCGGTGGCGGTGGGGCAGCGGGTAGTGCGGCGGGTTTCGCCAAGCTGGGAGTTGATAGCTTAGCTTGTGCTTGTGGTTTCATACCTTCTGGGGTTTCCGCCGGCACTTGCACTTTTTTGGTATCTTTGGGATCGACTCGCACATCTTCGGAGACGGCGACAAAAGCGGTGTATTGGGAAAGCAACCGATAAGATAGGGCTGTGTCGGTAACGGCTTTGACGCCATTGGGGTTTTCGCCGCCGTACATTTTACTCATCAAATCTTTAATGCGGGCGCGTCCCCAAAGTTGCGCGATCGCTTCATTTCCTCCCCCATCAAATTCGATCGGCAAGGTTTTTTCATAGCGTTTGCCACCAGCAGCAATACCCGTAATTTTGACGTTGCCTTTAGTGCGATCGCCTTTGCGTCCAAACAATACCAGCGGTTCGTTCGCAAACAAATCCGGTGGTTTGAGAGGATAAATTTCTGGTGCTTTACCCGTACCTTGCCAGCTAACTTCGATATTCGTCAGTACGGGATTGTTGATTTCTTGGAAAAACTTTTCCACTACTTTTTGGGGCGCTTCGTTGGGCGCTAAGACTTTGGCCGTACCCCGTCCTTCTTCGGCGATGCGATCGACTAAAAAACGGTTCACGGAAGGGCCGACACCAAAACTATAAAGTCGATTTCCCGGTTTCAGATTTTTCTGCACTTCTGCAATAATGGCATTATCATCCCCGATCAAACCATCAGTAATTAAGACCACACTTCGCAGGCGTCCGTCCGGCGCAGGTGGGAAACTCAGCACCTTTTGGATGCCATTCATTAACTCTGTACCGCCGTTAGCATCGATGCGATTGATGTAATTAAGAGCTTTTTGTCGGTTTTGTGCTGTATTTGGTAAAGGTGTGGCAGATAATTGCTGAGCGGTATTGGCAAAGTCAATAATAGTAAAGGTATCGTTGGGATTTAATCCATTGATAAACCGCCGCATCAATTCCTTCGATTGCACAATGGGTCTGCCGGATTGAGAACCGGAGGTATCCATCAGAAATACGACATCTTTGGGTACAATTTCGTTGCTTTGATATTGCACCGCCGGGATTAAATAGGTGGCAAAGTGACCGCCTCTTTCGTCGGCTGAAGATAGGACTGTGGATTGAGTTCGATCGCCGGCGACTTGATAGCGCAAAATCAAATCTTTGTTGGGAATTGTCTTTTGTTTGGCTAACTGAACTCGCACAATGCGCCCATCTTGTACGGTAGCGATTTGGTGAGAGAGCGATCGCACATTACTTATCGGTACTCCCGCCTCAAGTTCGACGGTGACGCCGATATTTTGTCCGGAACGTCCGGTGGGGACTGTCGGCGGAGTAATTTTCGAGGCGTCTTTAACTAAATTTGTATTTCCGGGAATATAGCGTGGCCCGACAACCATCGGAAAGACGAATTCGTAATCGCCTTTAGTAAATTTCAGGCTCTCGGTGTAGCGAATCGTGACATTGATTTTTTCTCCGGGTTTGATGTTAGCTAAAGATTGGGTAAAAATATTATCTCGTTCTTGTTCTAGCAAACCGGCTGTTTTGCCCTGTGCTTTAGCTTGCTGATAAATTTGTTTCGCTTCTTCGCGTTTTTTAATCAGTCCTCGAATGATGCGATCGCCTACTTTAATTTCCATATCATCCACTGCCGCATCATCGGGAAGTGGAAAAACATAAACCGCTTCGATGGGGTTTTTAAACGGATTGGTAAAAGTTTGGGTTACTTCCACCCGCGACACATTTCCTGAAACTTTTGCCATTACTTCGGTATGTTGCAACGGGAAAACTTGCTGCTGTCCGTTGACCTCGGCAAATAAACCTCCTGTTTTAGGAGTTGTTTTATCATTTTCTGGTTGAGTAACTACCGGATAGTTGGGTGTAGAAACCTGTTGGGCTACAGGAGATAGCAACGCTCTCACTCCCGCAAATCCTAACAGCAGCAAAGCACTCGCCGCGATCCATTTCGGATATTTTCGTTTGGCGGTCAGCGATTTGGCATTCAAATCTTTGATGACTTCTGCTGCTGATTGATAGCGCCGCTTTGTGGCACTTTCCAGCATTTTGTCGAGGATGCTACCTAATTTGTTGCTAATTGGCGTTCTCAAGTAATGCCGCCACACCCAGGTGTCTTCACTTGTATCGCTCAAATCGAAAGGTGGCATTTGCGTGAGCAAATGGATACAAGTGACGCCCAAACTATATAAATCGCTGGCAAAAATAGCTTTACCTTTTACTTGTTCTGGGGCTGTGTAGGCAGCGGAACCAATTACTGTCCCGGTTTTGCCCAACATTGTTTCGGTGGTATATTTAGCTGCACCGAAATCAACTAAAACTAGCTGCCCATCTTTACGACTGCGAATGATGTTTTCGGGTTTGATATCGCGGTGAATGGTGTGATGGCTGTGGACAAATTGCAGCACTGGCAGCAAATTTTGCAGCAATTGGCGAATTTCGCTTTCGTTAAAAGGGCCTTTTTGTTGTAGTTCTTGGGCTAAATTTTCTCCATCGATAAATTCTTGCACTAAATATTGTTGGTTATTTTCCTCGAAATAAGCCAACAGTTCGGGAATTTGAGGATGGCTGTCGAGCGTTTTGAGTTGTGTTGCTTCTTGACGAAATAATTCTGTCGCTTTTTCCCGATTTTCTGTGCCTTGTTGTTGGGGAAAAAACTGCTTAATTACGTAGCGCGGTTGAGATGGTTTTGATTCATCTACGCATAAGAAGGTTCTGCCAAAACCTCCTTGACCGATCGGTTTGATGGCGCGGTAGCGCTCTTGTAGCAACAAGTTCGAGCTACAATTTTTGCACGCCAGTGCATTACTGGGATTTTCCGGGTGCTTGCAAGCGGGGTTGAGACAGTAGCACGGACGCTGGTTGTGGGCGGTGCTTTCTGATGGGGGAAAAGTAGCCATATCACCCATTTCCTATACCTTTGAGGTTATTCTAGCCAGAGGAATTTGCAAAGGGTAGATACAATATCAATTCTTCATCTTCCGCAAGATAGATATAAAGTTAGTTTAAATTTGGGGCCAATATTTCGCTCTCTTTTTTTACGAACTCGATCGAGACCCAGGTTTTCGATCGAGAAGAGGGGATTGGTACTAGACAAGGGCAGAGATTTGGTGTATACTTCTTTATAATGGGAATCCATTTAAAAATTTTGTTTAAAAACAGATTCCCATTATAAAGAATAAATCTCTATCTCGTTATTCATTAACATCACCACAGAGTTCTCCACAACTTGAACCAAATAAGGCAATTTTCCCATTTATCCTGTGGTGATAAATTAATTTTTTTTACTATGAATATTGTTTTCTTTCCTCCCCAACCCGCTTCCCCAGCTTAATGCGATTAATTATCATTAAGTCTCTTTTCTCTGTTTCTACTTTAGTTCACTTGTACTACTAAATGCCCTTTTGATTGATGTGTGACAGTTGCGGGTGCGGAATGTGGGTTCCAGTATACCTTTAAGCTATAGTTGTCGCCCCGTCAGTAGCGAATCGGCATATTAAATCCGCTAATATTTTTCTCATTCAAGTAAATAGTATAGTCAACCACAACCGCCAGCTTTCTTTGCATCAAGGCATGGGGATGAGTTGATTAGATCTGGTACAGTATTATGATTGCTTTATGACCGAAAGAGCAAGTTTACTTCAACGCTGCTATCAGGGCTGGGCAAACATTCCGATCCGAGTGTTGCTGACAGTTCCATTTATGTTGCAATTGGTGGGAGCGGTTGGGATAGTCGGTTATTTGTCCGATCGAAGTGGACAGCAATCAGTCAGGGAACTGGCAGACCAACTCACGCAACAAGTGTCGCTGCGGATTCACGATCGTCTCACCATCTACCTGCACACCTCCCAAGACGTTGTAGCCGCAAACTATTTGGCAGTACAGCAGGGAACTCTTGACCTAAAAAACTTTGAGCAGCTACAACAGCAATTTTGGCAACAAGTTACCCTTAACCCCTTAATCGAAGGTGTCCTCTTTAGCAACGAGGAAGCAGAAGTCATTGCTTATGGTCGTTTTCAGAGTGAAGAAATTGTCAAAGAATCGGAAAAAGTTACTGGGGAAAACTTGTCGGTTGGTATGCCTTTTTTCTATAGCTTGAAAAGTAACGATCTCGGTAAACGGAAATATTATTTGGTTGACCTCAAAGGCAATCCTCGCAAACTCATCTATACCTTCAAGATTGATAACCGCATAGCTCCTTGGTATCGCTATGGTAAAGCTGCTCGTCAACAAACTTGGTCGCCCATTTGTGTTTACAAGATTTTACCGACTTTAGGAATTTACGCCCTCGCTCCCATCTACGACGCTACCGGAAAATGGCGGGGGGTTTTTGCTTCTGATTTTACCCTGGCTGCACTCAATACCTTTCTGAATCAGCTAAAATTCTCACCCTCTGGACAGACTTTTATCATGGAGCGTTCTGGCAATTTGGTTGCCACATCTACCCTAGAGATACCCTTTGTGAAGCCAGCTTTAGGGGAACCAACGCGATTATTAGCGGTAAATAGCAAGGATACCCTAACACGAGATATTGCTCGGCAACTTACCCACAAATTTGGCAACTTGAGTACCCTGCAAACAACCCAACAATTGACGCTGATGAGTAACCACGAGCGGCAGTTTGTCCGGGTGACTCCTTACCAAGATCGATATGGTTTGGATTGGCTGGTGGTGGTGATCGTTCCCGAATCCGATTTTATGGCAGACATTCATGCTAATACCCAGCGAACCTGGCTTTTATGTGGGCTGACTCTATTGGTGGCAGCAGGGACAGGAATGTTGAGTGCGCGTTGGATTGCCCGACCTATTTATCGATTGCAGCAAGCCGCAGAAGCTCTTGCCGAAAGACAGTTAGATTATCCAGTTGAAATCTCTGGAGTCGGTGAAGTAGCAAGGCTGACGATCGCTTTTCAACGGATGGCGCATCAGCTTAAAACGTCGTTTCGATCGCTGCAAGAGAGCGAACAACGATTTGAGCATCTTCTGCACAACGTTCCAGTGGGAATCAGCGTTTTTGATAGCACCGGAAATCAAATTTTACTCAATCAACTCGGTGAAACTATTTTAGGGCGAGGAAATCTTCCTAACTTGTCCCTTGAAGAACTATCCGCAGCCTATCAAATTTATCAAGCAGGAACTAATCAACTTTATCCTGTAGAGCAGTTGCCAGTTACACAAGCACTGCGAGGCGAGACAACTTTCGTAGATGATATGGAAATCGAAGTCAAGGGTGAGCGAGTAGCCCTGGAGATTCATGCCATTCCGTTTTTCGATGCAGCAGGCAATCTTCTCTATGCTATTCTTGCCTTTCAAGATATCACGAAACGACGACAAGCCGAGCGGATTTTAACCGATTATTCCAGAGAGCTAGAACACCAAATTGCCGAACGCACCCAGGAACTCCAACGCAGTGAAGAACGGTTTCGCAGCGCCTTTGAAGATGCTCCTATCGGCATGGCATTAGTAGCGCTTGATGGTCGATTCATTCGCGTCAATCGATCGCTTTGTCAAATCCTGGGTAACAGTCAAGAGGAATTGCTGACCAAAACTTTTCCAGAAATTACCCATCCTGATGATGTGGCAACGAATTTAGAGCAAGTACAAAGAGCGATCGCAGGTGAAATTAACATCTACCAAGTGCAGCTGCGGTATTTGCATCAACAAGGTCATATTGTCTGGGCTTTGGTGAATGTATCGGTTGTCCGAGATAGCCGAGAATATCCTATTTACTTTATTGCCCAAATTCAAGATATTAGCGATCGCTATGCGATCGAACAAATGAAAAATGAATTTATCTCCATTGTCAGTCACGAACTACGAACCCCGCTGACTGCGATTCACGGTTCTCTCGGCATCTTGGAATCGGGAATCTATCACAACAATTCTGAAAAGTTTAACCATCTGATTTCAATTGCCCTCAATAATAGCGATCGACTGGTGCGATTGGTGAATGATATCCTCGATTTAGAGCGATTGGAGTCGCAAAAAACCGAGTTGGTGAAGGAAGCTTGCGAGGTGACGGATCTGATCGAGCAAGCCGTTGAAACTGTGCAGCCTCTAGCGGATACTGCCAAAATCCATCTCGATTGGACACCGCTTGCTGTCTCGGTATGGGCTGCACCAGACGCGATCGTGCAAACCTTAACCAACCTGTTGAGCAATGCCATCAAGTTTTCGCCTGCGGGTAGTACAGTGTCGGTAAAGGCAGAGGTTATCGAAGCGAAGGATTCAAACAGGGAGAAAGTCAGGGAGAACACCCATACCTCACTACCTTATATTCTCTTTTCTACTTGCGATCGCGGACGAGGGATTCCTGCGGATAAACTCGAAACAATTTTTGGTCGATTTCAGCAGGTGGATGTACAAGATTCCCGACACAAGGGAGGAACGGGGTTAGGACTTGCTATTTGCAAGAGTATAGTTCAACAGCACCAGGGACAGATTTGGGTAGAGAGTCTGTGGGGCACAGGAAGCACCTTTTATTTTACCTTACCCGTTCAGCCACCAGCGGAATGATCGAGAGAATGGGAAATTTTCTCCTTCTCATTTATTTCTTATATTTTTCCTCTAGCTTGCTTAGTTGATAGACCTTCTTGAGTAAGAGGACAATGTAATGTTGACAAGCGAGCATTCCAAAAGATTAGCTTCCACTAAAACCTTGCCAATAGTTAACAGCTACAATGAATGGGACACCCTGCAAGAAATTATTGTAGGTCGCGTTGAGGGAGCCTGTGTTCCTCAGTTCGATGCTACAATCAAAGCCAATACATACCCTAAAAACTGGTGGTTTTTCCAAAAATATGGCGGTCGTCCATACCCTCAAGAACTGCTAGAACCAGCATCAAAACAATTGAATGAGTTCTGTCGGGTGTTAGAAGGAGAAGGCGTAACCGTAAGGCGACCCGATATTATCGACTTTTCTTCTAGCTATAAAACTCCAGACTTTGAAGCCACAGGTCTGTATGCCGCCATGCCACGAGATATACTAACCGTTATCGGAAATGAGATTATTGAAGCACCAATGGCGTGGCGAGCGAGGTTTTTTGAATACCGAGCTTATCGCTCTTTAATGAAAGAATATTTGAAACAGGGCGCTAAATGGACGACTGCTCCCAAACCTTTGATGAGCGATGAATTGTACGACTTTGACTATCCCATAGAAACTGTCGAAGATCGGCACGAACTGGCAGAACTTGGGCGTTTTGTAACAACTGAGTTTGAACCTTGCTTTGATGCTGCTGATATTACTCGCTGCGGACGAGACTTATTTGTTCAGCGCAGTCAAGTTACGAATAAACTAGGCATTACCTGGCTCAGAAATCATCTTGGCGATCGCTTTCGGGTTCATACACTGAAGTTCCAAGATCCGAACCCAATGCACATAGATGCCACATTTGTCCCCCTAAGACCCGGATTAGTTTTAACCAATCCCGACAGACCTTGCTATCAAATCGACATCTTTAAGAAAGCCGGATGGGATGTTGTGACAGCAGTGCAACCCACTCTTCCTGATAACTGGCCACTCTATATGTCGAGTAAGTGGTTGTGCATGAATATCTTGATATTAGATCCCAAGCGGGTAATCGTGGAAAAGGACGAAGAACCAATGCACAAATTCTTCAAAAATTTAGGATTTGAAGTCATTCCGGTTGCTTTTCGTCATGTCTATACTTTTGGCGGTTCGTTTCACTGCGTCACCTGCGATATACGACGAGACAGCCAACTTGAAGAGTACGGATTTGACAATCCAATTGACGAGGATTAAGGATTTGCTTCGAGACTGTTAACTTAGGGTTCGCTCATTTGAAAGTCAGTTAGAGAAATTGGGCAAATCTTGGTTGAAGCCATACCACCAAAGGGAATGATCGAGAGAATGGGAAATTTTGTCTTTCTCATATATTTCTTATATTTTTCCTCTACCTTACTTAGTTGATAGACCTTACAGTTTATTTACGAAACTTCTCAAGCGGGAATCATTGGAGTAGCCAGACATGGCACTAGAGGAGGATGTCGGGTTAGTCTTTTCGTTCTGAACATCAATGTTTCTACAGCGGTTTCTAACTCTGTGTAGTACAGTTTTTTAATTTTAACCACAGATGAAAACAGATGAACACAGATAAACACAGATGAGTTTGTATTACACGGAGTCCGAAACCGCTGTATGACCTTAGCGATCGCCAACACATATCTAGAGATAACTTTATGAAATCATCCAGTAACCAGAACTCATACCTTCCCAGCGCCAATGCCAAGACTGATAGCATAGATGAAGCTTGGACAGGAACCAACGAACAGTGGTGGAATTGGTATATTTCATTGGCTGACAATAGCCAACAACCAGTTGCTCCAGAGAAATTAATTGTTCAACCCGAACAAGCTCAAAACAAAGTACCAACCATTGAAGAACTTCGTAAAGAACTCGCCAAGCCTTTTCCTATTTCAGACACTCAAATTCAACAATTTCAAACGGACAGTTATATAAAAATCAAAAATGTTCTCAGTCCCGAAGCCCTGTTTTTGCTCCGAAAAGAATTGAAGAAACTGTTCGAGCAGTATAATCCACCCGATCCGGCTCGACAATTCAGTAGTCGAGAATTGCTGTGGCTCGAAAGTGAAATCGCTAGGGAGTTTGTGTTCAGCAAAAAATTGGGTCGGCTGGCAGCAGAGTTGTTGGGAGTGGCAAGCGTTCGGGTCTACCATGATGACTTTTTGTGCAAAGAGACAGGATGTGGCCGTACTCCCTGGCATTACGATAGTCAACATTACCCCATTGCCAGCAATAATATTGGTACAATGTGGATTCCGCTGCAATCGACTCCCAAAGAAATGGGATTGCTGGAGTTGGCGAAAGGAATGGAAGTTTACAAGCTCGTCAGAGAAATCCCATTCGATAAATTTTCTCAAAATCATGACCGGGCCATATCCGAAATGCTTCAATCTCGTGGCATCGCGATCGATCGAGAACCCTTTGAGCTTGGGGAGATCAGCTTTCACCATTGTTTGAATGTGCATGGGGCGGGTGCCAATCATACCACCCAGCAGCGTATAGCTTTTGGGATCAGCTATTTTGAAAATGGAGCTTGTGTCGTTGATGCTCCAAAGCTGATTTCCGGCGATTGGCAAAAGTTTATGCCAGGAGTCCAGCCATCAGAGCCTATCTCCAGCTTTTATAATCCGATTGTTTACCCGTAAATTTGGCCCGACCTTATTGATACAGATTGCATATCAATGAGTATTTTTCCATATTGCCCAAATTCAAGATATTAGCGATCGGTATGCGATCGGGAAAATGGGAAATTTTGTCTTTCTCATATATTTCTTATATTTTTCCTCTATCTTGCTTAGTTGATAGACCTTGCAAATATCTTCTTAATTAAGGACTTCATCAGGAATATGGAAAGTACAAATATTTACGAATAGGACAAAGGTCTGGCACTTCTTGACTATCAGAATTATCCTGAAGCGATTCAAGAATATATGGCACTGGAGGAAGCTTTTTTATTCAAGCATTTGCAAGGAGCTAAAAGTCTGCTAGAAATAGGCTGTGGAGATGGTCGCTATCTGAAGATGCTTGCCCCATTTGTGGGAGAAATACTTGGCATTGATTATGCTGAATATCTGGTCAATGTTTCCAGAAAAAGAACCAATAATTGGCATAATGTTGATGTGATTCATGGAAATGCTAAGGATTTACCATCTCTTCTGTCTAAAACCTATCAATTTGCCACTTTAGCTTGGAATACCATTGGTAATATGCCACCAGAAATTCATCCAGATGTGTTTAGGGGGCTGAGTCAATGGGTTGAAGAAAGAATTTTTATTTCCACCTATCAATGCAGTGATGCCGTCATGCAGGAAAGATTGAAACTTTACAAAAATTGTGGCTACAAAGTAAATAGTATTAATGGAAATAAGGTAATTATGGAAGATGGACAACATACTGCTTATGCTTATCCAATCAACTATTTTCAAGAGTTACTGGAGTCTAATCATTTCTCAATGGAAACTTACGATCTAGGTTTTTGTGGGGTAATGATTGTAGGAACTAACCAGAATTTTAGTTAAAAATTCCGATGAATTTTTAACTAAAATTCACCTAAATAGCTTGTAATTAATCAGTTGCTCCCAAAAAGTTATCAAAAATATGATATTATCCCCAAAAACTCAAGTAAAGAAAAACTTTTCCGATGGTCGGGCGATCAACTTTTATGCTGGCCCTGGTGCTATCCCTTTACCCGTTCTGGAAAGAGTTCATGCAGAACTGTTTAACTTCAATGGTACAGGGATGAGTGTGATGGAATTAAGCCATCGCAGTGATGAGATTCAATTTATCATTGATGATAGTGCTGAACGCATTAAGAAGTTGATGGGTTTAGATGATCAATTTGAGATTATCTTTCTCCAAGGTGGAGGATCGTTGCAATTTCTCATGGTTCCCATGAATTTCTCTCAACCCGGCGATCCAATTGATTATATTGATACGGGATATTGGACAGGAAAAGCGATTCGCTCTGCACAAAGTTTAGGGAGAGACTTAAAAATTATCGCTTCATCATCTGATTATAACCACACCTCTGTTCCCAACTTAAATCAGATTCATACCCGTCCAGGTGCTAAGTTTCTTCACCTTTGTAGCAACAACACCGTTGTTGGTACTCAATTTCATAGCTTTCCAGAAATTCCGATTCCGGTGATTGCTGACATGAGTTCCGATTTTATGAGTAAGCAGATTGATGTTAGCAACTTGAGTGTTATTTACGCCCATGCTCAAAAAAATGTTGGACTGGCTGGGACTACTATTGTCTTAATTCGCAAAGAAATGTTGACCAAAATTTGCGAAGGGCTACCTGAATTTTTCGACTACCGCACCCATATTAAAAGCAAGTCTAATTATCATACTCCGCCCTGTTTTTCAATTTATATCACTTGGCAGATTTTACGATGGATTGAAGAAGATATCGGGGGACTGGAAAATCTAGAAAAAATTAATCAGAAGAAGGCTTCATTACTTTATGATTTTATTGATTCAACGTCTTTATTTCATTGTCCGGTAGAGCCATCTTCCCGTTCTCAAATGAATGTGGTTTTTACAATTCCAAATGAAAGCCTAGAAAAACAGTTTATTTACGAAACTTCTCAAGCGGGAATCATTGGAGTAGCCGGACATCGCACTAGAGGAGGATGTCGGGTTAGTCTTTATAACGGTGTCACCCTAGAAGCAGTAGAAAGGCTGATATTCTTTATGAATAAATTTGCCAAGCAGCACTCGACCTCAGTAACTCAAGTTATTATTTAGGTAAAAAAATGAAATTAAAAAAATTCACCGAAGCAGAAACCGAAGCATTTTACGATAGTGAAGATAGTCTCTATCGAAGTTTTTGGGATGAAGAAGGCAGTCTCCATTGGGGGTATTTTGACAACTTAGAAGACTCTCAGCCCGAAGAGTTTATTAAGGCTTGTCAACGATGGAATCACTATATGCTCGAACAGAGCAAAATTGATGCCTCTTCCAAGGTGTTAGACATCGGTTGTGGCAATGGTAATACTGCGATTTGGCTGGCGCAACAAACGGGTTGTGAAGTTGTTGGCATCGATCTAAGCGGTGTGCGGGTTAATAATGCTCAAGAGAAAGCTAAAAATTATCCTCACCTAAATATTTCCTTCGAGAAAGCATCTGCCACTAGCTTACCTTATGACGATAATTCCTTTACCCATGTTTGGAGTCAAGCCACAATTTATCATATCCCACAAAAGGAGAAAGCCTTAGAAGAAATTCAGCGAGTTCTTCAAGAAGGGGGAATATTTCTCTTTGATGATTTGATAACGCCTATCCCAGAAATTAGCCCTTCGGGTTGGCAATATGTTTACGAAAGATTACTTTTTGAACCCACTTTTAGCTTTGAGAGTTATGCAGATTTCCTCAGTCAGTTAGGGCTGTTGGTTGGAAAAAAAGTAGACTTGAGCGACCACCTAAAAAAAAGCTATGAATTGCTCTCTCAACTGGCTTTAGAAAAATATCCAGATTTAAGTATGGCATATCAAAAAATGTGCGAAGCTATTGATAAAAGGGAGTTAGGATGGGGATTTTATCTTTGTACAAAAGTTAGCGATCGCTTAACTTGGATTTACGAAACAAACGATCGAGAAACCTTACGGAATAAGTACAATGCCTGGGCGAGAATCTACGATCGAGAATTAGATAAATCCTATCGGGTTTCTCCGATTAATTCAGCCCAAACTTTAGCCCAATTCTTGCCGCATAAAGATGCAATTATCCTCGATGCGGGTGCAGGTACAGGAATGGTTGGAGAAGCGCTGGCCGAACTTGGATATACCCAAATTGTAGGAATCGATCTTTCCGAGGAAATGCTAGAAATTGCTCGAAAAAAACAAGTTTATCAGGATTTATATCTGGGAAACTTAGAAGACGAATCCCTAAAAATATTTTACAAGGAATTTTTTGATGCTATTATTTCTGTAGGCGTTTTCACCTTTGGTCATGCTCATCCCCAAGCTTTAAACAATCTATCTTCTTTGTTAAAGTCTGGAGGTTATTTTCTCCTAACAGTGCGAGAAGACTACTACAACACTAATGAATCTTTAAAACAGGTGCTAGAAGAGTTGTCATGGCGTTTAATTGAGCGAAAGAAATTTAATGCCTTTGAAGTAGAACCCATGTATGCTTTTCTGTGGCAAAAACCTAACTCTTGACACCAATTTGCACAATCCAATCCCAACTATCGAAACAAAATTGAGGAGAAATTATGGCTACAATTAAACTGATGCACGCCAAACTTCATCGAGTGCGGGTAACAGAGGCTAACCGTCATTATGTGGGTAGTGTCACCATTGACCAAGACTTACTGAAACAAGTCGGTATTTTGCCTTTAGAAGAAGTGGAAATTGTTAATATTGACAATGGAAATCGCTGGTCAACTTATGTTTTACCAGGAGAATCTGGATCGGGTCAAATTTGTCCCAATGGTGGCGGAGCGCTATTGTGTCAAGCTGGAGATACTTTGATAATTTGGGCGAATGAACAACGCGATCGCTCTGAAGTTTTGCAGTATGGACATGAAGCGCGGGTACTGATCGCCGATGAAAATAATTGCCCTCAAGAAGTGTTCTATCAAACATTAATCCCCAAGGGAGAAACCCTGGAATACAACGGTTATCAAACCATAAACGGGAAAGAATCCCTAAAAGATAAATTAGAGGTGTTGTTAAAATCCTAAAATCAGCCCGAAAAACCGGATTTCTAAAGTGGGCAACCAGCCCACAAAACCTCAATTAACTAAACTATCATTCATCACAATGTTCAACCATAATTATCTCACAGTTGAAGATAAACGCTTTCATTACATTTGGTTACGCGATAATTGCCTTTGTCCCCAGTGTCGCCATCCCACTTCTTTCCAGAAAATTCATAATATTAGCGATCGCACCACTCCCCCCAAACCTTTATCAGCAGAATTAGGGAAAGAAGAATTAACGATCGACTGGGACGAAAACCCATCTCATCAGAGTATTTTTCCCCTCTCTTGGTTGATGATTCATGCTTACGATCAACCCCATCGTCGGAGAGAAAAGGGGAAAGAGGAAAAAATTCTCTGGGACAAAAGCGGAATTGAAGCTTACTCACTCCAGTATCATGATTTTCCCAATTGCGATCGTACCTCCTGGGTTAAGGAACTTTTCCAGCTAGGATTTACTTTCCTAGAAAACATGAAATTAGAGGAATTAGCGCCTTTTCTCGCCGACAACATCGGGCCGATATATCACACCGAATACGGAGCTTTTGCTCCGGTAAAATTCAAACCAGGGGCGAATGATTTAGGAGAAACGGACTATCCCCTATCACCCCACACCGATTACCCTTATCGGTATAATCACCCCTTGCTGGTCTGTTTTTACATGGTAGAAAATACGGTAATGGGTGGAGAAAGTGTTCTAGTCGATGGGTTTCGTATCGCTCAAGACTTTCGTAAAGATCATCCAGACTACTTTCAAATTTTAGCCCAAACCCCGATCCAATTTCAACAGTTTTACACAGAGTTTCAATATTATTACCAGCGCACACAAACCCTCTTAAAACTTGATTATCAAGGAGAAGTAGAGGAGATTACCTTTGGTCACTCCCATGTCTATAATTGGGATCTACCATTTGAAGAAATGGAAGAATTTTATGCAGCTTACTCGGCATTTTTCCGTTATCTCGAAAATCCCGATTACCAATACTGTATCCGCCTGCAACCTGGCAATTGTTTGTTAATGCAAAACGCGAGAATTCTTCACGGACGTAAGGCTTTCAGTACTAATTCCGGTAGCCGACATCTTGAGGTAGTTTATTTGTCTTGGGACTACTTTACGGGACGGCATAATTTTGAGCAGCATAAGCATCTTTACTTGAGCAACAATTAGATAGCTCCAGTTGATATTGCATGATTACAGGTAGTTTATGATAAAATTTGTTCTAGAAACCCACAAACACACTCTGGGTTTTGTGTTAATCCTGATTACAGCTTTATGTTTGGGAACTGGGCCTGCGGTAATCAAGGAGGTGATTGTTAGCCTTTCGCCAGCTACACAATTCGCACTTCGTTTCACAATTGCGGCAATAATTCTTACCCCGTTTGTTCGTAATCTGAATCTAAATTTACTCCGTGACGGGGCAATTCTCGGAGTGTTACTTTTTGTGATTTTTGCTACGGGAACTCTTGGATTGGAAACTGCCTATGCCAACCAAGCTTCTTTTATCTTCGGTCTCAACACGATCTTTGTCACCCTGTTTGAGCTACTGTTTCGCAAGCGCCTATCCATAAGGATGATACTAGCAGCGATTCTGGCTTTTACCGGAATTGGGGTGATGTCTTGGCAGAGTGGGGAAGCTCTGATGGGCGACTTTTGGTTGTTGGCATCTGCCCTTAGTGATGCCGCTTATATCATTGTGCTGGAGATATTTTCGCCACACCACTCACCCATACCATTGGTGACAATTCAGCTTTGGGTTGTAGCATTGTTAGGCATATTGTGGGCTGCTCCCGAAATAATAGAAAACATTGAGGCAATTCAAACAAGTTTAGGTCTCCTAATCTACCTTGGCGTAGTTGCCACTGCCCTAGTAATTTTATGCCAAACACTTGCACAGCAATGGACATCTGCCCAGGATACGGCAATATTCTTGGCTCTAGAACCTGTTTTCGGGGCAATTTTCGCATTTTTGCTCCTCGGTGAAACCTTTTCTACTCGCAGTTTCATTGGTGCCGCAATGGTGCTAGTTGGAATAATTCTGATTCTGATCCGTCCTAAAATTGACTCAAGTGATTCAGCACTCCCGCAATTACAAGAAAGCACGGTTACAGATGTTACGGTACTAAAAGGTGAAGTTTTGATAGGAGTGCTAAGTACTGAGGGGGAAATTGAGAAGTTGGTTTAATTTTTTTCGATTGCCAAGAAGTTACCTTTTATTATCGGATCTTAGAGAGGAATTAAGAAACGACTCGGCAGACTGCAAAACATCACCGAGAACTAACTCTGTATCGCGATCGACAAAAGCACTGAGAACAGAATTGGAACTACTTACTCCAGGTTTACTGGCACCCATATACAATAGCCCCATCACGGCAGTCATAATTGTGGGCAGGATGCCTTGAAGCCTGTTTGCACTGATACCTGTTTTTTGAGAAATACCTTGAACAATCTGCTGATGCAACTGTGGTGAAATAAGCAGGTGGATAGTCGCTGCGGTTGTTTCTGCATCTGTCATTTGAGCAATCAAATTCTCTAACGACTTGTCACCCATCATTCTCTGCTGGTGTTGCAAGACGGGACGGAGAAATCTGCCCAACGCTGTGATTATTTCTTGCATCTGAGCAGACTCAATTCCTCGCTTAGTCGCCACTTGATTAAGTGTATTGAATATCATTTCAAGTTGTTCCATGCTGCCTTGCCGATCGGGATTATGAATGGCATTAAGTACATTAAGGAAGAATTCCATTTTTCCAATTTATTAAAGGGTTATTGTTAGCGAATGATGCACCTTCATAAACAAGAAATAAAATCTTCAGAAATCGCTCAATCAATAAATTCAGAACCTAGACTCCAGTTCAAAATTCCAGCCACTTGAATCGGTAAAGTCATGGCATTAAATGGTTTAGCAATCACCCCGGCGATTTGCCAAGCTGGTAATTGATTCAACAAAAAGTTTTTGGCCTTTGCCGTAATAAAAATAACTGGAATAGCTGGAATCAATGGGTCATTTTTAATTTTTTGAATAAAAGCGATACCATCAGTTTCTAAGTTTGGTGTATCTAGAAGAATGGCATCCACACGCTCAATACACAGCTTTTCTAAGCCTGCTTGTATAGAAACCACAGATATAACCCGCCAACCACCAACACTGCTTAAGCAAATCTGCAAAACTTCTCGAACAGAAACCTCATGGTCAATGAGCAAAATCTGCTTATGAGACATAAAAGAAACTACTTCAGTCTTAGGTTTTTTTTTAAAATAGCTTAGAAATATAAGAAATAGATGAGAACAATAGAACTTCAAGATAGTCTCTAAATATTCCACCCTAAAATTTCAGCTACCTGTTTCCAGACTTGTCTTGAATTGAAAGGCTTAATAATCACTCCGGCTACCCCCATTGTAGCAAAGCGACGGCGATCGCTAGGCAATGCTTTAGCCGTCAGCAAAATAACTGGTATCATCTGAGTCTGTAGATCGGCTTGTAGCTGCTCAAAGCACTCAAACCCGTCCATCTCTGGCATTGATATATCGAGAATTATGGCATCAAAAGGTTTTGTCTTCGCTTTGAGCAAGCCTTCGCTGCCAGACTCCCCCTGCATCACTTGCCAACCACCAAAGCCTTCCAGGGACATCTGGATCACGTCTCGAATGTCCGCTTCATCATCAATCACCAGGATATGTTTTGTCATTGTTTGTCAAATAATTTAAATCCAATTCGACTGCTTGGGATAATGGCTTACTCCGGCTGATTATCCGTGTCACCAACTCTGCCTCAACCACAGGTTTCCCCAGCACATCATTGGCTCCAACAGCATAAGCTCGCCGCATCGATTCATTGTCTGTGTGAGCAGTGACTACTAGAATGGGGAGTTGGCTATACCTGGGATCTTGGCGCACGACTCGGCAAAGCTCTAGCCCATTATAAGTCGGCATCTCCAGATCTAGTAGTAGCGCAGCAGGATGAGTTGTTGTGAACAACGCCCAGAATCGATCGGGTTGAGCAAGACAAATTACCTCGAATCCTTGCGATCGCAGCATCTGTGCTAGGGTGTCTAGCATAACTGGATCGTCATCAACAACCATCACCTTTGTTTCTAATGGTTCTATAGTTGGCAGTGGAGGTAATGCCTGGATAAGTGCCTCAAAGACTTGAGTAGATGTGACAGGTGGCGACAGATATTGCTCTACTCCCAAACGGGCAACTGCGACGCGCTCTTCTAAAGAGTCTTTTCCTGATAGGATAACGATCGGAATAGTTGGATAATCTGCTTTTAATGTTTGCAATAGCGTCAAGGGATTATCCGCCCCATCACCATCAAGAGCCAGCAGAATTACTTCTGGTGTGGTTTGTGTTAATCGATGTAGCACTGTTGAGCGATCGGCGACTTCTATCCTCAGTCCCCATCGTGCAGCTTCCTGCGATCGTATTTTGGTGAATGCAGCATCACCGACCATCGCCAGCACCAGAGAATTGGAACACAACTCTTGATTTGATGGTGTAGGGGGGAGTGCTATCTCTTGCTTTAAATCAGCTAGCAGTTGTGAGAAGCGAGTCGTTTGCCGTTCTTTTAGTAATGAATTGTTTTTGAGGAGATGTTCGATCGAACGAGCAATCTCCGATCCTTTCGGGTAACCAAACGTTCCCAGTCCACCTACTAACTTATGCGCTTCTTCTCTGCCATACTCCTGTTGTTTTGGACTCAACTCCTGTGTCTGTAGCGCGACTTCGATTTCCTCCAAGACTCTCATCCTCTGCTCCAAGGACAATCTAAATCTTTCTTGTACAGCATCCTCTGAAACTAACATAATTTCTGGCAGATCCCCGACTTCTGACTCAGATTCATACCCTGGCAATCTAGATTTCAACAAAGAAGTCGGGGATCTGAGCAGCACAGTTTCCTTTTCCCCTTTAGTTTCCTGCACCTGCATCTTCGGTGCTGCTTTAAGCCGATATCCTAACCCATGAACTGTCTCGATCGCTTTTTGATTAATTCCTGCGGCTTTTAACCGACTTCTTAAGTCTTTAATCAAAGTTGTGACGGCAGCTTCCGAAGGCAATTGGTCGCTCGACCAAAGCCGATCGATAATAGCATTGCGGCTAAAAATGCGCTCTTGGTGTCGCAGAAATAGTTCTAGCAGCGTGTACTCTTTCGGTCTAAATGTGATTTCCTGCTGCTTATACGTTACTTTCATCAAAGTCGGATCTAAACACAAATCCCCCCAACTTAAGACGGTTGCAGTTGCATTATTTCCACGGCGCAACAATGCTCGTATCCGTGCCAAGAGTTGATTGGGATTAAATGGTTTGATGATATAATCGTCTGCTCCAGCATCCAGCCCTATGATGACATTCTCATTAGAATTTTGAGCTGTAAGCATCAGAATGGGAGTTTGATTACCGAGTGAGCGCAGTTGACGACAGAGGCTAATTCCATCCAGTTTGGGAATTAATATATCGAGCAAAATCAAATCGTAATCCCACTGCATTAACAACTCCAATGCCAATTGCCCATCGCTCGCTAAATCGACTGCATAACGATGGGCTGTGAGAGTCATGTAGAGCATCGCTGCTATTGATCGATCGTCCTCAACTAATAGAATTTTCATTGGGGTTAAAATAACAACTAACTTTGATGGTTTGATGTAGGTTCTCCACAACTTGAACCAAATAAGGCAATTTTCCCATTTATCCTGTGGTGATAAATTAATTTTTTTTACTATGAATGTTGTTTTCTTTCCTCCCCAACCCGCTTCCCCAGCTTACTCCCTTTCCGCTCAAAGAATATGTATTGCATTAGGGGAGAGTGGGGGAGAAAAGAACAACAAGTAACTTGCGATCGATAATCTTACGGCGGGAAGGGAGTAATGCGATTAATTATTATTAAGTCTCTTTTCTCTGTTTCTACTTTAGTTCACTTGTACTACTAAATCCCCTTTTGATTGATGTGTGACAGTTGCGGGTGCGGAATGTGGGTTTAAACAACAAAATTACCTCCTTCTTAAGGAAAATTTTCTATTCCTCGACTCGATAACCAAATTCTGCCAAACGGCTGCGAGATTGCCGCCATTTGGGCTCGACTTTGACGAACAACTCCAGGTAAACTTTGCCAGCAATTAATTTTTGCATTTGTTCGCGAGCGGCGCTGCCAATGGCTTTGAGCATAGTGCCGCCTTTGCCGATGACAATTCCTTTTTGAGATTCGCGTTCGACATTGATGGCGGCGAAAACGCGAGTGATGGTGGGAGTTTCTTCAACTTTCTCAATAATGACGGCGACAGAGTGGGGAACTTCTTCGCGAGTGAGGAGCAAAATTTGTTCGCGAATCAATTCTGCCATGATGAAGCGTTCGGGTTGATCTGTAACGAGATCGGGGGGATAATAATAAGGCCCAGGTTCGAGGCGATCGACTAATAATTTCAGCAGTTCGTCCAAACCATTGCCGTTGAGCGCAGAAAATTTGACCAAAGGCCATTCGTGGGGTGAGATCAGATCGGCATAAGTGCGATCGACAAATCGATCGTCGGAATGTTGTAGGTCTATTTTATTAAGCCCCAAAATAACAGGTGTTTGAGTGATGCTTAAGAGATCGACGATGTAGCGATCGCCACCACCAGCCTCCACAGAAGCATCGACAACAAACAACACCACATCCACAGACTGAATAGCAATTTGGGCATTTTGTACCAACACTTGCCCCAACTGGTGGTGAGGTTTGTGAATTCCCGGAGTATCGACAAAAATCATCTGCGCCTCTGGGGTAGTGAGAATACCCCGCAAGCGATTGCGCGTCGTCTGCGCCACAGGAGAGACGATCGCAATTTTTTGCCCCACCAAATGATTCATCAGGGTGGACTTGCCTACATTCGGGCGTCCGATAATGCCGATAAAGCCAGACTTGTATCCCGTTGGTGCGACGGGGATAGCAAATACCTCCGACTTATCTAAAATATCATCTCGATCGCTCATCTACTCCCAGCCTCAATTCTATGCCAATCTTCATTATGGCTTTAGGTCAACTGCCCCACCCACTCTTGGGATGGGGTTTTACGCGCGATCAATAAAAAAATGGATAAAAAGTAATAATCCACTGTGAATTTTCACTTGCGATCGCTAACTCAGAGAGTTGTCATCTGAGTCATCTTGTGCAAGATTGGGCCGAGTTTTGCCGATATAAAGTTGCGTTGCTGCTTCAGCAGGTAAGGGCGGGCTAAAATAGTATCCTTGGACACCATCGCAATTTGCCAAGCGCAAAAATTGCAACTGTTCTGCGTTTTCAACTCCTTCAGCAATCACTTTTAAGTTTAGTCCGTGTCCTAAAGCGACGACTGAGGTAATAATTGCTGCATCTTTTTTGTCACTGCTCAAATCGTGGATAAACGAGCGATCGATCTTCAGCTTATCTAAAGGAAATCGTTTCAAAGTCCACAGCGAAGAATAACCAATGCCAAAATCATCCATCGAAATGTGGATTCCCATTCTCTGCAAAGACTGCAACACGGAAATTGTGAAATCTACATCCTGGATAGCAATGGTTTCAGTAATTTCTATTTCCAGGCAGCCCGGATGCAGACCCGTTTCTGACAACACTCTGGCAATTGTTTTTACTAAATCGCGTTGCTGGAACTGACGAGCCGAAAGATTGACAGCCATGCGGATAGGAGGTAAGCCAGCTAACTGCCAAGCGCGATTTTGAGCGCAAGCAGTTCGCAGTACCCATTCGCCGATCTGGCAGATCAATCCAGTTTCTTCTGCTAAAGGGATAAAATAATCGGGGGGAATTAAGCCTCGCTCGGCAGATTGCCAGCGAATCAAAGCTTCCATACCCACAATTTCACCAGTATTTAAATCTAATTGCGGTTGGTAGTGCAACAGAAACTCTTCCCGTTCTATCGCTTTATAGAGATTGTTTTCCAGCAGCATTCGCTCAAAAGCTTTGTTGCCAATTGCAGGTGTGTAAAGTTGGTAATTATTGCGGCCTTGTTGCTTAGCCCTGTACATAGCTGCATCGGCATTTTTCAACAGGGTTTCCGCATCCTCACCGTCATAGGGAGCCAAGGCAATTCCTATGCTAGCTTTTATGTAGAATTGCTGCTCGTTAAAATTATAAGGAACGCTGAGTACATCAAGAATTCGCTGGGCAATATGAGAGGCATCCTCTGTACTGTTAATGGGCGATAGCAATATAGTGAATTCATCGCCTCCCCAGCGGGCAATCGTGTCACTTTCCCGCAGGGAATTTTTCAGTCGTTTGGCGACATCTTGCAGCAATCGATCGCCAACAGCATGACCCAGCGTATCGTTAATATTCTTAAAACAATCCAAGTCTAGAAACACCACAGCCAACATTTCCGGTCGCTGATGAATATTTGCCAGGGCTAGCGAAAGTCGATCGTTAAATAGTAACCGATTGGGCAAACCTGTCAGGAGGTCGTGGGAAGCTTGATGTCGGATCGTATCTTCGACCCGTCTTTGCATCACCGCCATGTATAGATGCAGTCCCAAAGCTTGGGCTAGCTTGATTTCATCCGCACTCCAGTCTTTGGCTTGTCCTTTTTTGATTTCTCGCCAAGCGTCAAAAGACTGTCTCGGTCGCAAGTTGCGATCGTCTGAATTCAAACGCCCAGCCCATAAAGTTTCTGTCTCGACCTCATTGCGAAAAATTGTCATACACCCAACCGATTGTTGCTGATATCGCAGGGGCACAATTAGTAGAGAACGAATGGAAGTTTCCTCAAAAGCAGGCTCCAAAAACTGTAATTGAGGTTCTCGGTAAAGGTCGGTAATGATGTAGGGAAAATTTTGATTACTTAGGGCGTGTTCCGTGAGATTCTTTAGATCTGTATTCAAAAATAATAATTCAGAAGTCTTATCTTGGGAAGTGTCTTTGTAATGGTTGATAATTCGTTGCCAAAATAAGCTTTCTTCAATACAACCAGCAGTAAGTTTTTCACCACAGGTGTAAAGTTGAGCGGGTTGACCTGTGGCATCTGCGTTGATATACAATCGACCACCAGAACCGTGTAAAGCTTTGACTGTTTGCTCTAGAACTTTTTGCCGAATTTCTGTAATATTAAGGGGTGAATGAAGCAAGCGGCTGATTTGATTGCAAATAGCTTCTTGTTGAGCTTGTTTGCGAGTGCGCGAAAGCAAATTAGACTGAGCGATCGCGATCGATACCTGATCCACCAACAACTGTACGATTTTTAAATCTCTTTCTGAAAAGTTTCGCGGTTTGGAATGGTGAGAAACCAACAAACCCCAAAGTTGATTTTGGTGCAAAATCGGCACAGTTAGAGAAGAATGCACCCCCATAGCGCTGAGGTATTCCACATGGCAAGGATCGACCGCACTATAGCGAACATCTTCTGCCATCAAGCTTTCTCCGGTAGATGGGCAATCCAGCTGACTGGTAGTTTTGCGCCTGGAAGTCACGTCAACGATGACCCTTTGGCGAGCTTTCAGAAACATTTGACGGGAATGGGGAGGAATATCGGTAGCCGGAAAATGCAGGCCCAGCAACGAAGGCAGTCGATTACCGTGACGAGCTTCAGCAATCACTTCTCCACTGCCATCCGTATTAAATAAGTAAATTTTTACGCGCTCGGTTCCCAAAAAGGATCGGATTTCCTGTACTGTTGTCGTCAAAATTTCTTGCAGTTCCAAAGAGCGACGAATTCGCGTGGCAATTCGATTGAGCAAACTCTCTCGATCGTAAAGAGAGCCTTCTCCTGCCTTTATCCCTTGCTGTGATGTCTTTGTATTTTTTCTCTGCGACATTCCGATAAACCTTCTCTTTTGAGCGCTCTCCGATGTTGTCTGCGTGTATTTGTTCAAAAACGAGATTCTGAAGCAAAAGATTTTATTTTGAGGTCAATGTATATAATTTTACATTTTTTAACTATTAAGTTTTAATTATATTTAACATACTTAAAACTTTGTATAAAATCTCAAGAAAAAGATAAAAATTTGATATAAAAACAACAGTGCCATCGTACCTGCTGCTTTTCGAGGCTGAATGAGGCCGTGTCAAGTGTCTTTTTGGCCACTTGATGCTTCCTCCCAGCAAATGACGCAGGAGACCCAAAAACACTAAGTATAATATTTAACTCATCTGGGCGAGTACTGAAAAGCTAGTGCCGCTACGCGGAAGTCAAAAGTCATTCATTCAAAAGTCAAAAATCCTTTGAGCGTCAGCTATTCAACTACTTCCCCTCTGGTGGGTTACTTCTGCCGTGCTGCACTAGGGCATACGACTCCCCGATCGCTCAAAGAATAACTGTGAGGCCAGAGGAGCAGAAGCACGATCGATAATCTTCTGGAGGAATGAAATTAATCGCAAGGGTTTGATATTGTTGACCGTAGAATTACCAACACTAAAACATGACCTCAACACCAATGAAATCAAGAGACTGGGATGCCCTAACTGCTGCCCTGAAAGGGATAGAAATTATTACCGATGCGACCCAAGTAGCTAAGTTATCTCAGGATTACCACACTTTTAGCCCTATTTTACAAGCCCAGCTGGCAGGAAAAACAGGCGATTTGGTTATCCGTCCGGCCAACGAAGCAGAAGTGTTGCGCGTAGCAGCTGCCTGTGTGGAATTTAAGGTGCCCCTGACAGTGCGAGGTGCCGGTACTGGCAACTACGGACAGTGCGTACCCCTAAGTGGCGGCGTCATTCTGGATATGACGCGAATGCAGAATATCTGCTGGGTAAAACCAGGCATAGCACGAGTAGAAGCTGGTGTCAAGCTGGCGCAGCTGGATAAAAAGGCAAGGGAAATTGGCTGGGAAATGCGGATGTCTCCGTCCACATATCGAACGGCAACCATAGGCGGTTTTATTGCCGGCGGTAGCGGAGGCATCGGTTCGATTAACTACGGATTGCTCGGAGATCGCGGCAACCTGTTCGCCTTGCGAGTCGTCACCCTGGAAGACACGCCTCGTGCGATCGAACTGCGCGGAGACCATGTACAAAAAGTAAATCACGCCTGGGGGATCAATGGCATCATCACTGAGTTAGAGATTCCCTTGGGGCCAGCATACCCTTGGGCGGAAGCGATCGTCACGTTCGAGAGCTTTATGGCAGCAGCTCGCTTCGGACAAGCCCTGGCTGACAGCGATGGCATGATTAAAAAACTGATTTGCATTACAGCGTGGCCAATACCCAGCTATCTTACCCCCTTGCGTCAATACATACCGGATGGCTCCCACGCCGCCCTGTTGATGGTAGCAGAAACCAGCCTAGAACCCTTGGCAGATTTAGTGAGGGAATATGGCGGCAGCATCGCCTATCAGAAACTCGCACAAGATGTCGGCAAAGGCTTCCAGCTCGCAGAATATACCTGGAATCACACAACTTTACACGCTCGCAACGTCGATGCGTCCATAACCTATTTGCAAAGCATATTTCCAGCAGATAAAAGTTTAAAGGTCGTCGAACATATGTACGATCGCTTTGGCGACGAAGTGATGATGCACCTAGAATTTTTCCGCGTCGGCGGTACGGCAATTCCCGGCGCATTGCAACTCGTTCGCTACACCACAGAAGAACGCCTCAACGAAATCATTCGCTATCACGAAGAACAAGGCGTTTTCATTGCCAATCCCCACGTTTACATTTTAGAACTGGGAGGCAGAAAAAAAGTTGATGTCGAACAGCTCGAGTTTAAGCAAATGGTTGACCCTTACGGACTGTTCAATCCAGGTAAAATGCGAGTACGTCTGGAACACGATCTCTAGTTGACCGAAACTCAAAGGGCGCAAGCCCATAAATTCCATTTATGGGGATAAGCCCGTAGGGGATTTTAATCACGGTTCAAATTCTTCTATCAAATCACTAATACTAATACTTCTATTGCTCGCTTCAATTTTCATATTTTGCAAACAAAGAGAGGTGATTCAAGGGTGTTGGTACTGGAGTACAAAGCTGTCTTGACATACTCCCCGCGCTGAAGCGACGGGGATTCTTTACGCTTCATTGAGTCGTGCTACCGAAGTAGTCTTACCGTCCCTCGACGTACATTTAAGGTCGTGCCGAT
>NZ_JACJPW010000098.1 GCF_014696265.1 Aerosakkonema funiforme FACHB-1375
TTCTCAAAAACTCCCTCGCCAAAAATTGCTCATTATTGCTATTTAGCTATCAATATGACTAAGATTGAGCAGAATTAGCTAGATTTTTGGCAACTGTATTTACCCCCGGTACTGCCAGTGGAGGAAGTATAAGACCAACCAACCGTAAGGGGAAGAAGGCGACATCCGTTGAAGCTGGAAGCCTACATCGACCGCTTGCGGCGATGTAGGTAGTTCACAATGCTATATTTCAGCCAGAGGCGCGAAACATCCAAGTAGCGGATAAGTTCATCCAGTTGCTCTGATTCTTGAAGAGCTTTCAACACAAGAAGACGACTCGATGATATTGGTTTAATGAGCCAGTCCGACGCGCAGGAAAATCAAAAAAAGGTTAATTATGGCGAATGTCAGTTCTACAAACCCGATCGAAAAGCTACGCGAGAAGTTGCCGTTTCCTCTAAAGCGATTGGCAGACATTGCCTATAACTACTGGTGGAGTTGGACGGGCGATCGCTTATCTTTGTTTCGCAACATCGATCCCCAAATGTGGCACGAGTCCAAACATAACCCAGTTGCCGTGCTACAATCTACAAGCTACGTGCGACTGACCCAGCTGGCAAATGACCCGGTTTACATCAAGCGGGTGAAAGCACTTGCCGAACAGTTCGATCGCTACATGACGGAAACCGATACTTGGGCGAATCGCGTTGCACCGAAAATTACCTACAAAAACCCGGTTGCCTACTTCTGCGCCGAATTCGGCATCCACGAATCTTTGCCCATCTATTCCGGCGGTTTGGGAATTTTAGCAGGAGATCACCTCAAGTCTGCCTCGGATTTGGGTGTGCCTTTAGTCGGTGTAGGATTGCTGTACCGTCAAGGTTACTTCCATCAAACCTTGAACCGTCACGGCTGGCAAGAGGAACACTACGACGATAATCCGTTTGAGGAAATGCCGATCGAACTGCTGAAAGACGATCGCGGCGAACCGATAACTGTTAGTTTAGAAATTCGGCAGCGCACTGTCAAAGTGCAAGTTTGGCTGGCACGCATAGGTCGGGTTAAACTGTACTTGTTGGATACCGATCGCGAAGACAACGACCCGATCGATCGTTGGTTGACCGGACACCTCTACGGCGGTAACCAAGACACCCGCATCGCCCAAGAAGTCGTACTCGGTATTGGTGGCGTCAAAGCTTTAACCGCAGTGGGAATCAAACCTTCCGTTTATCATATGAACGAAGGACACGCCGCTTTCTGCACATTGGAAATTGCGCGAGAAGAAATTCAACGCACAGGTAAATCTTTCTACGATGTGGAAGAGTCGGTGCGCGAGTCTTGCGTTTTCACCACCCACACTCCCGTTCCCGCCGGACACGATGCTTTTTCTCCCGACTTGATGGACTCCTACTTCGCCCATTATTGGCCGCAATTAGGTTTAGAACGGGATCAGTTCCTCGCATTGGGAGCTCGTCGTTTGGGAGATCCTTGGGAACCTTTCGGGATGACCGTTTTAGCATTGCGGATGTGTCGCGCCGCTAACGGGGTAAGCAAACTGCACGGCGAAGTTTCCCGCAAAATGTGGAATATCCTCTATCCTGACAAATCGGAAAACAAAGTGCCGATCGGTCACATTACCAACGGCGTTCACGCACGCACCTGGACAGCTCCTTTAATAGCAGATTTGTTTTGCGAATATTTAGGTGAAGATTGGTCAACTCGCGCCGCTGATGCCAAGATGTGGGCGAAGGTAGACGAAATTCCCGATGCAGAGATTTGGTGGCGACACCAAACTCTCAAAGAACGATTGATCGCACACACCCGTTCTCGCATTAAAGCATCGCGAGTACGCCGAGAGGAAGATCCGGATTTTATCGAGATTGCAGATTCTCTGTTAGATCCCAATGTTCTGACGATCGGTTTTGCACGACGTTTCAGTCTTTACAAACGCGGTTATCTGCTATTGCTAGATCCGCAACGTGCTTTGAAGATTTTTGGCAATCCGGAACGTCCTGTGCAAATTATCTTCGCTGGCAAATCTCACCCAGCTGACGAACAAGGTAAGCGGGTTATTCAGCGCTTGATGGAGTGGTGCAAGCATCCGGCAATTCGCGATCGCGTCGCCTTTATCGAAAATTACGATATCTACACCGCACAGAAACTCGTGCAAGGTGTGGATGTGTGGTTAAATAACCCCCGCCGTCCTTTGGAAGCTTCCGGTACTAGCGGTCAAAAAGTCTGCTTTAATGGCGGTATTAATTGCAGCGTTTTAGATGGTTGGTGGTGCGAAGGTTACATTGCCGATGCCAAAGGTAAAGGTACAAACGGTTGGGCAATTGGCGAAGATGCACACACCAGCGATCAAGAGTTGCAAGATCGCATCGATTCGGAATCTCTTTATCGTTTATTAGAAGAGGAAATTGTGCCTCTCTATTACAACCAAGATAAAGATGGCGTTCCCCACGGTTGGGTCAAGATGATGAAGGAATCGATCAAAACTAACTCACCTGCTTTCAATACCGATCGCATGATTGCAGATTACGTAACGCAAATCTACGCGCCCCAGAGTGCAGCCACAATTGAACCAATTTTAGCCAGCGCCAGCGCCTAATTTGTCGTAAATTCCTCTAAATTGTAGGGTGCGTTACGCTCTCGCTAACGCACCGTTCCATTCTGTAGAGTACTTATCAAACAAGAGTCTATGCTGCTTCTGCCTTACTAAATTCTAAGTGAGTAGAACTCATTGAAGGCATAGTAATAAGATAGGAAGCAAAGTTTTTATTATAAAGTGCGCCTCGTCTCTTTTGACGTAAAAGCGCTACAGCTTCCGCACCGGTCAAACCGAGGTATGTCAGGATTAACCCAGCTACTAAAGCAGAACGATTGTGACCCATACCGCAATGAGATAGCACTCTATGCCCACTTCCGATCAAACTGGCACCCAATCTAGCGATCGAGTGTAGCTTTTCTAGATCGGGCAGGTCTTTATCTTCAAACGGGAAATAGATGTAAAGTATGCGATCGGATATAGAGGGGACGCCTATATCGAGGTCGCCGTCAAGATCGAAAATAACATTTATATCATGTGCTGCAATCGGCTGCCAGTCATCTATATCAGGCGAAATAAATAACTGACCTTTTTCGTCAATCTGAAAAAGTTCCATAACGCAAATCGTCTTTTATGCTTTGTCTTAAAAGTTTCAACTTAGGGAAGTTGCTTCATAAAGCATCTGCCTAAGTACTGATTACTTTGATTCTAGAAACGCAGTCAGGCTGTGACAGTACCCATAAGGGGTACTATTTTGGAAAGAATGCAGCCAACTTCCAAATGTCTCGATATATGGCGATGACAAGGCGATCGCGCCCCGCAATCACTCCTGATTCTTCTTTCTGCTGGTGTTCGCTTTTTCGCAGTCGATCGAAAATATCAAAAATCGCAAAGCTTTTCTATTAAACTACCTTCGTTTCAACAAGAGCCAACGTAACTCCATTGGTGGATTTTGTTGAATGGGAAATAAATCCCGACCCGTCGCCCAACTGAGAAACCAACCTGTGGGAGGCCATGCTTCTTTAGGCAGATGATTTTGTTCGTATTCTATTACCGATTCATCGGATATCATTTCCAATGGCAAACCTTCCATTGCCGAATTCAGTTCATCTCGCGTGATGATATAACACCAAGAGATATCGGACATTTCTCGCGCAAAGTTATCCGGTTGGTAATTATCTACTGCTAGGAAAGCACTGAATAAAAGCAACCCTCCGCTTGGCAAGCAATCGCACATTTTAGCCAAGAACAAGCGCACTTGGTCGCTGTAGCGGAAGTGAGAGAGAACTTCGGATGCGATCGCCAATTTATAATTAGCTGCCCTCATCCGCAATAGCGGGTCTAAAATATCCCCTTGAATCACTTTGATGGACAAATTTTCGGCTTTTACCGCCTCCGTCAATTTTTCTGCAAAAATGGGCGTGAGTTCGATCGCATCCACACTATGTCCCAATTTTGCCAAAGGTAAACTATTGCGACCCGTTCCCGCACCTACATCCAAAACAGGCACATTCTCAGGTTTGCCTAATTGGGAAGCAACTGCCATTACTTTCGCATCTGGATGACTGCCGAATAAAGGTTCCGGTCTAGTTTGCGGCCAAGTTTGATATTTATCGCTCAGCGATTCTACATGAACTTTTGTGTTAATCGTAATTCCACCAGCTAAACCTTTATTTGCTTCCGCTAGTTGGTAGCTGACTATTAACCGCGCATGAGATGAAAGGCGAAATCCCTCTGATATACCTTTTTCGATTAACTGACGCAAATTATCGATATGTTCTGGCGTCGGGTTTTGCCCTAAAAGGTTTAGCAAACCTACAAGGGTCTGCAAATATTCTTGCAGCATTGATGGCACGCAAGGAAAGAGGAATTCTCCGTGAACGCCAGTCATAGTTTTCAGCTTTGTTGCCAAGGCGATTTTTAAACTTTGGGGATCGGTTATCAATTCCTTATTATTCGTTGAATCGCTGACTGACAAGGTTTGCGGAGATTGTGCGACTGGGAGGTTATCGGCAGGCATATTGATAAGTATGCTTAAGAGGACTGGAGACCGACATTTAGTTTACTGTATCGGCTCTGGGAACTTAAATATTGACAAAATGCACGAAAAGTGATAATTAAGAGCAAGGTATCTCGCTCGCCCGACAAATTAGACAATAGTTATTTTATACTACAAATAGTTCGTAAAAATTGCATTGACAAAACTAAGAGCTTTATTTACATTTTTACTATGTTAAAGTACGACTTTCAACGATATTGGCCTTCTACTGAAGAGTTACCTGACTCGGACGATACTCCTGTGGATAACGAACTGCAAGATTTGATTCCCAGCTTGCTCAAAGCGACATTAGCAATGCTATGGTCGGAGGGAACAGATTGGTTTTTTGGCATTGATATGGGAGTATATTATCACGGCGAAAAACCTCCGTTTGTACCGGATGGATTTTTGAGTTTGGGAGTAGAACGAATTATAGATGAAAATTTACGCCCCAGCTACGCAATTTGGGAAGAAGAGCGAGTTCCTATTCTAATGTTAGAAGTAGTTTCCCAAACTCATCGGGGAGAATACAGCACCAAAATGCAAGAGTATGCCAGTTTGGGTGCATTGTTCTACGTTATTTATAATCCCTTGCGCCGTAAAAAGCAGCGTTTGGAAGTGCATCGCTTGGTTAATAACAAATACGAATTGCAGTCAGGAAATCCAATTTGGCTAGCAGAAATAAGTTTGGGAATTGGTTGTGAAAGAGGAACTTATCAGGGCATAACGCGAGAGTGGCTTTATTGGTACGATCGACAAGGACAGCGCCTCTTAACGCCGGAGGAACTGGCTTTGTCAGAACAGCAGGGGCGTCAACAAGCAGAACAACAAGCTTTGTCAGAACAACAGCGCCGTCAACAAGCAGAACAACGGGCTGATTTGTTGGCAGAAAGATTGCGTAGTCTCGGCATAGACCCCGATACCATTGCTTGATTATATCTCAGCGATCGCTGGGAATAGGCCCGGAAACTCTAGCTTAATTTTCGAGGAAGTATTGTTAACGATACCTTGCTCGGCTCTCAAGGAGATGATACTCTAGATAGCGACGATGGCAACAATGTGGTTTTAAACTATTTGGGGAACGATCGCTTTGTCCTCAAATGTGGTACTGGTAGAGATATCAAGTGACCTTTTCACCAATCACCTTTTCATCAATCACCAATGAGCATTTGGCAAATTGATTTTTATCGCCGTCCGTTGCAGGATGAAGTCGGGAGTGCATTGTGGGAGTTACTGATTTGCGATCGATCGCGCCGTTTAACTTATAGTGCCTTTTGTCCTCAGTCCGAAGTCACTCCCGATTGGATTGTTTGTCAGTTAGTGATCGCAGCTAGCTCTTATAAAAATCTGCCAGAGTTAATACAAGTTTTTCGTCCCCAGTCTTTAGGTTTAATGGAAGCAAGTGGAAAGCAGCTGGGAATTCCGGTAGAAGCAACGCGCCGCACTCACACTTTAAAGCAATGGTTGCAAGAAAGAGCCGAACAATACCCTAGTATGGAAGGTTACAGCGGCGAACCTTATACTCCCCTAGCAATCGAGAAACCACCCCCAATACCCCTACCAGAAAGATTTTGGGGAGAACGCTGGCGATTTGCGACCCTTAATGCAGGGGATATTCAAGAAAGATTTACCGATCGACTTGTACCAATTGTAGAAATGCCAGAATTTCTCTTACCCATAAATCTCGGAATTGCATCAACAGTTGCAGTTCCCGGTGTGGTAATTGATGGGGGAAGGCGAGCGATGCAAATAGCTCGCTGGATACAAGAATCCAAACCAGTCTCTCTTAACTATATACCAGGTCCGCCCAATGGTTTAGTATTGGAAGCCGGACTGAACGACAGGTGGATCGTTGCGACTTTTGAAGATGAAGAAGTTTCCGCAGCTGCACAGATGTACGAAGCACGTTTGCTCCTAAGTAGAGGTTTGCACTTTTTATTAGTGCAGCCTGATGATTCCGGAATGACTTACAGTGGCTTTTGGCTATTGCAAGGAGAAGATTGAACAGAGCAAATTATCAATTTTGGAGGTAAACTCTGCCTCTAGTTTAACTTCAAATAATCCCCTCGAAAATGCGAAAAATTTACAAAAAATGCGCTCTTTATCGTTGACAATTTTGGTGATGCGTGCATTAGGTTAGAAAAAATGCAATATTCGGCAAATTCCACTTGATTTGATTAATGAAAATCAGGTAAATTCGGTAAATACATTTAGCCAAGCTCGGTAGACATAAGTATTTATATGTAATAATTATTAAAGTTACAGAAAAGCTAAAGGCTAATTTGAGTGAAAATGCGATCGCACATATCAAAAGCAACACAAGCCAATGACTTGCATTGGCTTGGTGGTACTACTGATAATATGGAGTTAAACTATCTATTTCAATCAACCACTCTGAGCAATCCCTTTTGCAGAGCGTCAAAAACTCGATTAATTTGTTTGTGTTCTGTTTCGCCCAGAGAATTTTTAGATAATAAAGCAGACATCAATAGACGTTGGTCAGCCCTACTAATTTGACGAAGGGCAAAAATCCGCTCTATGACTTGTTCTACTGCGACTTTGGGTAAACTAGCGTTAGCTGCCATCATTAAACAAGCAATAAACATATCCAACCCACCTCAGTATTCCCAATATCAGACACTTTCAAACATTGTTTGGTGATGAAATTATGAATTTTTTGTGAAAATATCCTGCTACTCAGGTGATATAGGTCACCGACAAACTAACCAAGTCTTATGTCTGTAGCTATTTATCGCTAAAATATCTTGGCATTACACAAAATCAAAGGTAAATAGCATGGCTCAGGCAAAAATAGGAATTATCGGCGGTAGTGGACTCTACAAAATGGACGCGCTCAAAGATGTAGAAGAAGTACAAATTGATACGCCCTTTGGGCCACCATCCGATGCTTTAATTCTGGGAACTCTAGAAGGGACGCGGGTTGCTTTCCTAGCACGTCACGGTCGGAATCATACTCTTTTACCGTCAGAACTGCCATTCCGGGCTAATATCTATGCAATGAAGCAGCTGGGGGTCGAGTATTTAATCTCGGCCTCAGCTGTCGGTTCTCTCAAGGAGGAGGTTAAACCTCTAGATATGGTAGTGCCGGATCAATTTATCGATCGCACTAGAAATAGAGTTTCCACCTTTTTCGGGGAAGGAATTGTAGCCCACATTGCTTTTGGCGACCCAGTATGTAAAAATTTAGCTGCCGTTATAACGGATGCCGTTGCTAGCCTAAAGCTACCGGATCTGACCCTCTACCGTGGCGGTACGTATGTTTGTATGGAAGGGCCAGCTTTTTCCACTAAAGCAGAGTCCCGTCTCTACCGCAGTTGGGGTGCGACTGTAATCGGGATGACGAATTTGCCAGAGGCGAAATTAGCTAGGGAAGCAGAAATCGCCTATGCAACTTTAGCTTTAGTTACCGATTACGATTGCTGGCATCCAGCTCATGATAGTGTGACTGTAGAAATGGTGATTGCCAATCTGCAACGCAATGGCGTGAATGCTCAAAAAGCCATTCAAGAAACGGTGCGGCGTTTGGCAGAAAATCCTCCCCCATCAGAAGCTCACTCAGCCTTGAAATACGCGATTGTTACCCCCCTGGATAAGGTTCCTACTGCTACAAAAGAAAAGTTGGGATTGTTGTTGCAAAAATATTTATGAACAGGTTTATCTATCCGACGATTGTTGTTGTTGTGTATTAGAATTCCTGGGATTTAGTCTGGGATTGCAGGATGGGTAAGGTTTGCTTGCGAGAGCAAAGGGTCTGATGGTTTCGTTATTAATAGTGAGACGTTGATAGTTACCTCCATTATTTATCATGACGTAACCGCACTCATTAGTAGTCACATAGATGGAATCCTCCTTACCGCTAGTATCGGTTGTCTGAACCAAATAAGTCTGTCGAGGTTGCAGTTGTGTGACGACAACTTGGTTACCGCTAGTTTTGTAGGGTTGTTCGGCTAAGGCAGTACTGGTGTTAGCTATCATCAGGGTGCTACTTGTGGCGATCGCAATCAATTTTGCATTCATTGCCCTTCCTCAATTTCACCAATCCCAGTATAGCTCCTCAAACTACAACCTGTGGTTGGGGAGCTATTCCTCAATTACTTTATGAAACTGCTCACTTTCGCGAATTTCATCAAAAGCCGAGTCACTTTTAGCCATTTCCTTATAAGTCGGCTCCACATCAATTGCCCATTGCAAGTTGCCAACCGCTGCATTTATACTGCCTCGCATAGCATAAGCTCTAGCATTTTGATACCGAGCTGACGGCAAGTCGCGATCGAGTTTCACAGCTTGGTTATAGCTGTTATTTGCTTCTACGTAGCGACCGGCAGCAAAATGTTCGTTACCTCGCTCTAAATAATCGTTGGCATTTAATACTTCCTGGGTCGTAACAGATAAAGAATCTTCAACTTGTTCTCCCGATTCAAATTGCTCATTTGAAATCTGCGCTGGCATTCGCTCTTGTGCTTCGCTATTGTCTGCTTCTATTTCAATTGCTGCGGCAATATTTGGCACGTTGAATTCTGTTTCAACTGGCAAATTTGCCGTTGCGTGGATAGGTACATCTTCCTGTTCTTTAAAATATATCGCTCCAGTTTGACTGGTTATGTAAGCTATAAGTTTAGCTTCTAAATTTTCGATTTCTTGTGTAAAAATCGCGCTTTGTTTGGAAAATTCATCGGCTATCTCTGCTGTTAGTTGTTTTTGGGCTTCTTTCTGCAATTGCGCTCTGGTTTCAGAAACTATTTGGTCGATCGAGCTGCGGCGGAGAAGCCAAACAGCAAGAGCGGTCACAACAGGAAACAGGGCGATCGCAAATAGCAATAGATCCATCGAAGTTGTCAAGCGGCTAAAGGCACGATCGACTTCCGCCTGAACGCGATCGCGTATTTCCTTCTCTAACCGCAGTTGTTGCAGTTCCTGCCGCTCAGTCGGAGAAATTGCAGGCGCTCCCTTGGCTTGTGCCAATAATGCCGGCATGGTATTTTGTCGATCGACAGCGACAGCAGCAATGTTGATATTGACAGAGACAATAGCGCAGGCAAGCCAAAATTTAAGCTTCATATAATTGCGAGAGGATCGGAGTTAAAAAAGTCAAAAATAATTAAGAATATCCTAACTAAATTTCATCTGTTGCTGTTACGATCGAGTTGAAATTTCATATTTGAGATTTGAGATTTTAGATCGAACAGGATTTATTCGCAAGCGCTGAAGAAACCTGATTTCTCATTCTCCCTCTCAAGCTGAAATAACCTGATTACGTTAAGAACTCGAATTTCTGCATAAGTCCTGTTGAATAAAAAATCTCAAATCCGATTTGAATTGACTCAAACTATCTGGTAAATAAAACTGAGAGTTGCCCAGGCATTTACATCCAAGGCGAAGTTATCCGGAGATGCCGCCATAATGTCGGCAGCAGGAAGACTGGCTTTGTGCAAATCTTGCAGAACTGCTCGCGCCACTTCCAAGGGACTGAGCAACACGCCGAGGCGTTGAAATTCTCCTCTGGGATGCTGCGTATTTTCCAGAGTAGCAAGAGTTAGATCGAGAGGCGATCGACTCAAAACCATTTGCATTTCTACCAGTCCTGCTGGGCCTTGGACAATCCATTTAAAAGGACTGGAAATATCTGGTAAGATGATAGTCTCGCCCTGACCGATCGCCTGCTGCTGTAGAGGGTTAGTTGGAGAGCCATCGAGATTGGGAGAAGATTGTGGAGGGATTAAAGCGATCGCGGCACCGCTGCTATCGATCCCCAGCAACATAAAATAAATAGGCGCATTGCTGTAATTGTGAAGTCTATACTGGATGCGACTGCCGATCGGCACACTGACAACTCCCCCATTTCCCATTCCATTAAATTTGGACTCAATTGCAGGTGCCAGCCAAGGAGCTCGCTGCGTTGTTCGTTCGATCAGCACCTCTTTCCTGGGGGCAATCATCTCTAGAGTTGCCCGCACTCCCAAGCGCGAAGATGCTTCATTTTCGCTCAAACGCAACAGCTTAGCTGCCAGCAGCGTTTGCAGTCTGGGGAACAATCTTTGTACCGCCGTCTTGACTGCTTCCCCCACTTCTCCCTCTGTATTGGGTAGAAGATTCCCACCGGGGGAAAATAAACCGTATTGAGGATAGGAGATAAGTGATTGCGAATTGCTCACAGAAGATGGGGAAGACTTCTCTCCAGTTACCAGTCCCCTCCTTTGCACTCGACCCAACACGCAATCCGCAGGTTGTTCGCCCGCCGCCACTGATGACACATTGGCAATCCCAGAAAAAGCACTAATCGCATCCACTCGCTCAATGCGTGCCAAACTAGCATCGATCGCCACCATTAAGTCTACATTGCGGGGCAGAACCCGGATCGCTTCTTGCACCAGTTGCCCCGGTTGCAATTGGTAAGCTTCGCTAGTTGAAGATGGTAAGATTTGCGCCTTTGCCATCAAATTCTCGCGAGAACGAATTGAAAGTTGCGGTAGTTGATTGACAGCGGTTTCCGAACCCGGTAAGGGTAATAAAGTCAAAACAGAATTCACTCCATAGGAAGGCAGAACTGTTATCGGCAGTCCCGCCAACCACAAAAGTGCTGTTTTGCCATCGTCTTCTACTGCTCTCACCACACCATCAGCTGTTTCCCGATCCGGGATGAGATGATAGGGCGACAATATGCGATCGGCATTATTTTGATAATTTATTATGGATTCCTGTTTGTTTCCCACCACTTGTGCGAGCGCTCTCGTCACGCTACTCAAGCTGACTCGAACCGTACTTGCGGGGGTAGCTTGCCAGAGATATTGAGTCAAAGCGTAAGTAAACAAACCAATCCCTACACCATTCAACTGCTCCTCAAATGCCTGTTGAGTCAATCCCGCTGCTGCTAAGATTACTCCCGGTATAGAAGTTTTCAGCTTTGTGTCTTGGAGTTGTTCTGGCAAAGTTAGTTCTTGGGAACTCAGAAGAAGAGGGGGTTGCTGGGATTGCGATCGCACTCGCAAATTCCCCAAAAGTAAAGTACCCGCATCGCTGTAGCTCGTATCCAGTATCGCTGTCACGTTATCGGTATTGAGCGATCGCAACAACGATCGCAGCGTTTCTTCCCGTAAAGCGTTGATTGTCGGCTCAGTTTTTGTTGCCAGCACTGCATCTACCGGCAGCAATAAATTTTCGATTTGGGATTTGGGATTTGGGATTGATGATTCTTCTCCTTCAATGCTTTCCGCTTCCACACGACTGCCAAAACCGCTGAAGTGGAAAACCACCACATCATCCGGTTGCGCCTGCTTAGTGAGATGTTCGATGAAAGCCGTTTCTATATTTTGCCGCGTAGCTTGTCGATCGGTTAAAACCAGAATATCGCTGGGCTGAAAACCAAATCGGTGTATCAGAAGTTGCCGTTGCAGTTCCACATCCGTCAGACAACCTGTCAGCGAACTCCCAGAATACTGGTTAATACCCACCAGCAGCGCTAACTTGCGAGGAGTCGGTTGCGCCAACACCTGATAGTAGCGATTTCCTGTTGCCACCAGTCCAGCTTCCCCCACACCCAGAGCTGCCAGTACCCAGCCAGCTCGTGCCAAAAAACTGCGTCGCTTCATCTTCAGCTATCGCCTTCTAGGATCGGTTATCAGCCTACCAAGAGTCGGTATAAGAGTTACGAGTTTCCAGTTAAAAAATCGCTTTTTATGGAAAACTCATAACTCATAACTTATAACTACTGGTGCATCGCCCGCGCCAATTCAGCCGCTACCTCCGGTCTGGAGAACTGCGGCGGCGGCAGTTCGCCCCTACGCAGCATCTCCCGTACCTTCGTTCCCGACAGGTGGATGCGCTGTTCTGGAGTGCTGGGGCTAGTTTTGGTCGTCGCCATACCCTGAGTGACGGTGCAGTAGAAAGCGTGTTCAAACTTCATCGGCACAATACCCAATTCGGATGGCTCAAACTCGTCAAAAATATGTTGAGCGTCGTAAGTGCCGTAGTAATCTCCCACGCCGGCATGATCGCGTCCGACAATGAAGTGAGTGCAGCCGTAGTTTTTGCGAACCATCGCGTGAAAAATGGCTTCTCTCGGCCCAGCGTAGCGCATCGCCGCCGGGTTGATCGCCAGAATCACGCGGTCTTTGGGGAAGTAGCGTTCCAGCAAAACCTCGTAGCAGCGCATCCGCACGTCGGCGGGAATGTCATCGTCTTTGGTTGCACCGACGAGGGGATGCAAGAATAAGGCATCTACTGTTTCTAAAGCGCATTTTTGAATGTATTCGTGGGCTCTATGGATGGGATTGCGCGTTTGGAAGCCTACAACTGTCCTCCAGCCGTGTTCTTTAAACAATCGCCGCGACTCGGCGGGGTCAATTTGGTATTTGGGAAATAGGGGATGGGGGTCGCGTTGCAGCAACCAGATTGGCCCAGCTAGATTGATTGGCCCTTGGTTATATACCACCTTTACGCCTGGATGTTTGCTGTCATCGGTGCGGTAGACGTTTATCGCTTCGCGGTTTTTATCGTACTGATATTTTTGGGTTAGTTGCAGGACGCCGATAAACTGACCTGTGGGGTTATCCAGGCGTACCAAGTCGCCTTCTTTGAGGGTGGAGGCAACTTCTTCTGTGACGGGTAGGGTGATGGGAACTGACCACACGAGATTGTTTGCCAGCCGCATATTGGCAACGACTGACTCGTAATCTGCTTGTTCCATGAAGCCGGTCAGGGGACTAAAGGCACCGATCGCAATCATTTCCAAGTCGGAAACTGCTCTCTCATCCAGTTGCACTCTTGGCAGAAAGTCGGCTTTGGAGAGAAATTCTTGTTTTTGTTCGGGTGTGGCAATGCGATCGATCAGTTCGCCACCGTGAGGCGCAATCCAGTCTGGAAGATGACTCATATCGATTTTAGTTTTTAGCTGCAAGGATTTTGGATGAGAGGATTTTAGTTTTTAGCTGCAAGGATTCATCCTACCAAGCTCTGAGCGCTTTTCAGCACAGGCAAATGTCCGCGTTTCCACGGAAAATTTTTCTGGGTCGATTCCCCAGGTTACCTAGCCAATCGCTTCGCAAGCCAACTCAACATCTGGCGACACCCTGAATGCGTTGATGAATCCTGGGCTCTAGCAGATCTTTTTTAACAAATTTATCGGCTCGATATCAACATTAATTAGTACTTTGCGATCGAGTTGAAGTTCGGCAATAATTTCAGTTAGGGTATTCTACTTGTAGCCGAGCTTAAAAAGGAGGTAAACATCACTCAAATTAGTGCCGATCGAATTGCCCAAATTAGAGCGATCGCTAGCATTATGAAAACCGGCTCTTCCGTACTTAGTGTGCCAAATCATTTGTTTTTTAGTACCCTAAACCCAAGCTCGCTGCGATTTCAAGGCGATCGCACTTGTACTGTAATGCGATAGGGTAAACTTTGGATGTAAATAATCTCAAAGCTTTACGGGGCAAAGCCTTGAGGATAAATTTAAGTTAAATTAGCACACTAAGTACGGAAGAGCCTAAATTTCAAGATTGGATACAGGAAAGATTTAAAATAACATCTTCGCACGGATGGGATAGTATCATTCTTTTTTATTCTGCCGATGAAAGAGATGCGTTGGATAACTTCTTCAACCTATTTAAAAAATTTCAGAATGGGGAAAGTCCTTTACCGAGTTAAGTTTGCAGGGAAAATTCTTCTGGGTCAATTCCCCCATTTACCCATGTGATTGCTTCGCGTGCAGATTCAACATTTGGCGGTACTCGCAAGGCGTGGATGAACCCTGTACTGGGACAAGTCATTTTTAATAAATAAATCGGTTCGATATCGACATTGCTATCTATTTTTAGTAAAGTGTATTCCTGCCAAGAATCTAGTTCGATCGCTTGTAATTCTTGGCAAATGCGACTGTAACCGATTCCCTGAATCAATACTCGTCGCAATTCGGCGTTTTTTTCTTCTAAAAGCCATTTTGCTTGCCACTGATTTGGATGCAATTTTCCATATTTTTCTGGTAAGGTTACACCATGATAGGCATAAAAGCTGAAACCATCAGCATATTGAATCGCGGCTGAACCTTCAGCGTGGAGGCGATTTTGATTATCGAAGGAGAGAATGCGAGGTCGATCGCAAATAATGGCTACTTCTTGATAAGTGCAAATTATCCAACAGCTTTTAATTAAATTCTGCAATAATATCCATTCTGTTTTACTAGAGTAACTTAAATTTAAAACAGAAATACAAAAGTCAATCCAAGTACACCATTTGGCCAATTCTTCGGGATTAATCAAGTCATCAAAGTCAAATTGTTCTATTAATTCTGTACCTATCGTTTCTTCTAGGTCTTCCCAAATCCGCGCTTCTAATTTATTTGTAATCCTACTTGTTAATTCTTCCCATAATTGCCCTACTAGCTTATCCCATAGTTCTGATTCTAGTTCATTTGAAACCGAATTTATTAATTGAGGTAAAGACAATCCTTTCACCAATTGTTCTCGCGTTTTATCTACTGCATAAGGGCTATCGCAAAAAATGATATGTGGTTTTTTTCTGCCAATCAAAACATACGCTTCAGTGACAGCTTCCGCAGCTTTTTCTTTATCGATCGGCTCGGTTGAAAGTGCAATTCGCAGCCACTTTTCCCGATAAACAGGAATCAGCGCTTCTTGTTCTGGAGTTAGTGAGGTAATTTTTGGCTGCGACATATATATTTAAAATTGATTATTGCTGAAAATCAGTTAACAAAATACCTAAAATTTTATTCACATCTTTGATATAATACTCAGTCAAGTCGATATGCACTACTTTCCCTTCCAATTTCAAAAACCTCCAAACCGTTCCTGTTGTAACCACACCATAAATTGTTTTAATTCCATTTCCCTCTCTCTCGTTAAACAATTGCGCTGCTATCATTTCAGCCACGCACTGACCGAAACCAGATTTTAAATTTTCGTTCTTTGCTTCTACAATATTAATTACGGGAGCGCGAATGAAAAGTTGTTCTGTCGATCGACTAAATAAAAAATCGCAAACTCCATTTAATCCTCTTTCGTTGTCTACGTTAAAATCTACCCCCGAAAACAAACTCACTTGATAATTTAAACGCCTTCTAACTTCCAGCAAAATGGGGGCGATTATCATTTCAGAACGAGCTTTTTCTGTATTGATAGCAACAGCTAAGGCAATATTTTCTTTGAGATAAAAAGCTAGATATTCGCTGCACTCTACTTCTTCAACAGCAGCAAATAAATCTAATATTTCCTTAATGGTTAAGTCAAATATTTTTAGCAGTTCGCTCAAAGTGAAATCACTATAAGCCATTTTATTTGCCTCAATAGTAAAATAAGGTGGGCAATGCCCACCCTACTTTTATCTTTCGATGATGCCACCACCTAGCAGAATATCGCCGTCGTACCAAACTGCGGCTTGTCCGGGGGTGATGCTGAACTGCGGTTCGTCAAACACCAGCTTAACTCTTGTGGGATGGGCATCTTGCCCGTCCTCCCACAAAGGAATTACCGTAACTGGTACGGCGGGCGATCGATATCGAATCTGCACTTCGGCGCGGATGGGTGCAGAGGGTGGCGCGATCGACACCCAGTTTACCCTTTGCACGGTACATTCTGTTCGATCGGCACAATTGCGATCGCCCACAATCACCCGATTGTTTACCGCATCCAATCCGATCACGTACAGCGGTTCCGCCGCCGCAATACCCAATCCTTTCCGCTGACCGATCGTGTAGTGATGGATACCATCGTGGTGACCCAGCACCTTGCCAGAGCGATCGACAATATCGCCTTTTTTCGGAGCGATGTACTTATCCAGAAACGCCCGCATCGAACCATTGCTTTCCACCAAGCACAAATCCATACTTTCCGGCTTATCGGCAGTCTTCAAGCCAAATTCTGCCGCAATTTGCCGCGTTTCGGTCTTGTGCTTTTCTCCCAGGGGAAATACCGAGCCAGCCAGCAATTCCTGCGACAAATCGTACAAAAAGTACGTCTGATCCTTATTCAGGTCAACAGCTCGCCGCAATTGGTAGCGATCGGTTTGGGCATTGTAACTAATCCGGGCGTAGTGACCCGTGGCAATTTTGTCAATACCGAGATTTGACCGTGCATATTGCAACATCGGGCCAAACTTCACCGCCTTATTGCACTGGGAACAAGGCAACGGGGTGATTCCGTCGCTATAACCCGCTACCAGATAGTCCACAATATTGGCCTGGAAGACATCGCGGCTATCGACAATGTGATGGGGAATACCGAGCTGTTCGCAAATTCTAGCCGCATCGACCATCCCTTCAGAGCAGCACTGACCCTTCCCCTTCATCAGCCAAAGGGTCAAGCCTTCCACTTGATATCCCTGATGATGAAGGATCGCTGCTGCAACTGAACTATCAACGCCACCGGAGAGGCCAACGACTACTTTGTTCATGGAACCAAAAATGACTCAAATCTTGCAGGAAGCAACTACTGTTACCTCTAAGTTAACACTCGCGCAACTGTGGTGCGATCGCTCCCAGCAGCTATTCAAGATCGCAGAGAATAGAGTTGTATGTGTTAATAGGCTATAAAATTGCCCGTCCGAGTGCTTAAATAACAAAAAGGATAGAAATTTGCTATGAAGCTAAACCCACGCGATCGAAATCGGCATTTGCATAAAGCGAGACTATTAAATACGGCAGTCGTTACACCCCTAGCACCACTGCTAATTAGCGGTATCGCTCTAGCGCTCGCTCCTCAAACAATGGCTGGAGCAGAAGCGATTCCCAACGATATATTAGTTGCACAACGACTTTTGCAAACACCAGCACCACCGCCACCCACTTTGCAACAAAATAACTCCCCAGAAGTACTGGCTCAGAGGAGGAACAGCAGCAGGAACAGGAATAGGAACAGAAACAGAAACAGGAACAGTAACAGTAACAGTAACAGGAACAGGAGAGTTCAATGTGAAACCAGGCAGTGCGATTATCAAAGCTATGTAGTTTATATACCTAGATATAACGATAGCCTCCTACAACAGGTTCAGAGCTTTGTCCCCGACGCCACGAAGATGCACTATGGCAGAAAAGATGTCATTCAAGTGGGAGCCTACAGCGAACAGTGGGAAGCAGAAGAAACCCGCGCCTACCTGCGAGAACAGGGCTTTTCTGCTGAATTAGGCAGCATTCTTACTAGGCGAACATCTCAATTTTCTGTGATCGTAAGTAACCCAGGTCTTTTAGATATAGTTCAAGAAGAAGCATCCAACGCAACTTTCGGATGGGATAAAAGAAGCGAACAAACAGTGATTGTTGCAGGCCAATATTCAAGTGCTGCTAGGGCGCAAGAGCTTGTTAACGAGCTGCGAGAAAGGGGCATATTGGCGGAAATTGTCGGCGATGTGAGCGTTCTGGATACTACTCAATTTTCCAATGATGCTTCTACTATTGAAGTAATTGGAGATATTTACCAGAATCAAAGTCGCACGCAGTTAGTGGCAAATAATAATCAAACCCGTTCTAATTCATTGACAAGGAATTACTATGGGGTAATGATTTCATGCAGTGAAGCAGAATTAAATTTAATTGAAGCTCAAGTCAGACGAATGGCTCCTAGTTTGGCAACGGAGAGAGGAATTTACCAAATAGAAAACTCTAATGAGCCATTTGTAATGGTAGGGCCATTCGCCGATCGCAAAACAGCAGAGCGATGGCAGCGATATCTCAAAGATTTTGGCCTCAGCAATGCACAGCTTTTCTACGGTAGCTAGCAATTTTAGATTTTAGATTTTAGATTTTAGATTGAGCTACAATTTAGAATTAAGAATCTAAAATCTATGAACAGGCTAGAACAGATTCAACAAGTGACAGTCACAGCCCAGCAAATGCGCGATATCGAAGGGCGCATTTTTGCTGCTGGGATGCCAGTTGCTGCTTTAATGGAAAAAGTGGCGGGTGCGATCGTCGATCGCATCATCGGCGACGGGGGACTGGTGAAGCATTTGGGTGCAAGTATTTTGGCCACACCGAAAAATTATCCCCCCAATACTTCCCCCCTTTACAAAAACTTCCCTCCCCAATTCCGAAAAGTTACTATTTTAGTTGGGCCCGGTCACAATGGTGGCGATGCGTTGGTAGTTGCTCGCGAGTTACATTTCCAAGGTTTTATTGTTGGGATTTATTGTCCGTTTCCAAAGCTCAAAGAGCTAACTTCCCAACACGCTCAATACGCGAAAAGTTTAGGAATTCCTTTCTACGAGCAGATCGATAATAACTTACTGAAAGATTGCGATCTAATCATAGATGGGTTGTTTGGATTTGGATTAGAACGAGAAATATCAGACCCAATTGCTTCTGCAATTAACCAAATCAACCAATTAGCTAAACCAATTATTAGTATCGATCTGCCTTCTGGCATACACACCGATACTGGTGAGGTATTGGGAACGGCAATTCGCGCCACTCATACCCTTTGTTTGGGTTTGTGGAAACAGGGATTATTGCAAGATCGAGCATTAGAATATGTCGGCAAAGCTGAATTAATTGATTTTGATATTCCACTGGCAGATATCGCAGCAATACTGGGGGAAACACCGCAAATTCAGCGCGTGACGAAAGCATTTGCCCTCGCACATTTGCCCCTCACTCGTCCGCCAGTTACCCATAAATATAAAATGGGGCATTTGCTCCTAATTTGCGGTTCGCGTCGCTATGCTGGAGGAGCGATTTTAACTGCATTGGGAGCAAGAGCGAGTGGTGTGGGGATGCTCTCAATTGCCGTACCGGAATCGATTAAACCGCTGTTAGTATCTCATTTACCGGAAGCGTTGATAATAGGTTGTCCGGAAACAGAAAGCGGTGCAATTTCTCATTTGCTAGAAGGAATTGATTTGGAATCGTATAATGCGATCGCTTGTGGCCCTGGCTTGACAAAAGACGCTACTTCTGTTGCAAAGCTTGTTCTAGACAGCGATATTCCCCTACTTTTAGATGCCGATGGTTTGAATATTCTCGCCCAAATGGGAACCATCCCCAAGCTATCAAAGCGGCAAGCATTAACTATCCTGACACCCCATACTGGTGAATTCAAACGTTTGTTTCCAGATTTACCAGATTCAACACAAGACAGAGTAAATGCGGTGAGAGAAGCATCTCGCTTAAGTAGTGCGATCGTACTTTTAAAAGGTGCGAGAACTGCGATCGCAACTCCTGACGGTTCCGTATTTATTGTGCCCGAAAGCACACCAGCCTTAGCCCGTGGTGGTAGCGGCGACGTCCTAACTGGATTGCTGGGAGGACTTGTAGCGCAATCATCCGCTTGTTCTTGTGGCACAGGCGTCTCGCCTGTGTCTCTTGCAGAGATAGTAGCAGCAGGTGCTTGGTGGCACGCGCAAGCTGGGATCTTAGCAGCACAAGAAAGGACTGAGTTGGGAGTTGATGCCTTTACACTGACGCAATATTTGATTCCAGTGGTAGGTAGTGGTGAGTGAGGGAATATTTGCAGTGAATTGCAGTGTAATTCACCCGATTGCACTGCAATTCACTGAACTACATCCTTGGTTACAATTAACTTTATGTTAATCCCCATCACTTGACAATGCCACGCAAAAAACAACCGTCCCACACCTCTACTCCATCATCCATAACGTTAGCTCTTTCCGAACAGCGCCTTCGTGCTGATGCGTTAGATAAAGAGCATCAATGGCTACTGAAACAGATTAAGAAAAAACGAACTGAATTGCAGAACTTTGTCGAACAAATGCGCTCTGTGGCTACGCAGATTTTTCATCGCATAGCACCTGAATTTCAGAAAGTAACTGAAATCGATCGGGAAATTCACGCTTTATTCAATGAAATCCTAACTACTAGGAAATTGGGACAAAAAACGAAGCAAGATATTTTGGCGCTTTATCGAAGTTTACAGTTTAGCGGATTAATCAGTGCTAAACCAATTGAAGAAGAGACAGACCCAGAATTAGACCAACTATTTGAGCCAGAAGAACAAGAGAATAATTTTTATCAAAACTCTACTTCTAGCGATCGGCAATCTCATAACCACCTCGAACAACAAACTACCAAAACTGAAGAATCCAGAAAAATCCGGCAAACATTTTTGAGGCTAGCAGAAATTTTTCACCCCGATAAAGTGACAGATAGCGAAAGCCAAATGCGTCACACCGAAATCATGAAAGAACTTAATCGAGCTTATCAAGAAAATGATTTGGCTAAGCTACTGGAAATTGAGAAGCAACATTTGGCTGGAGAAGACATTGATAGTTTCAGTGAAGATGATTTAACGCGCCAATGTCAGATTTTGGAGCAACAAAATTTCGTCCTAAAAAAACAATATGAAAACCTAAAACAAGAACTCAGATTGGCCAAAAATACGCCAGAAGGTGCATTAGTATCTGAATACCGACAAGCAACTAAGTTAGGAATTAATCCTTTAGAGCAAATGTTAGCCCAGACAGAAAAAGAGATTGAATTTATGGTTGAAATTCGGAATTTCGTGAAGGACTTTAGGGATAAAAAAATGACAATAGTCTACAACAGCAGCATTTCGTCCGATCACGGCTAAGCTACCTGTCTCGACGTAACGGAAAGTAGGAGCAGTTTGACCAGCAAGTCGCTTTTTAATTAGTTTGGCAACATATTCGCCTTCCTGCATAGCGACGGGTGCGATACCGGGTAGGGGTTTGTTATCTTGATGGGAAAAACTAGCCAAATCCCCAATTACAAAAATGTTAGGATAATTGGGTATACTTAAATCCGGTTGGACGACTACGCGACCGACGCGATCGAGTTCTGCACCTGTGCGTTCGGCTAAAACTTTTCCCATTTTAGAAGCCTTGACACCGGCAGCCCATAATATTGTTCGAGCGTGAATTTCTTCGATGCGATCGCCTTGTTTTGTCGTGATAATATTGTTACCAATATCTGTTACAATAGTTTTTGTTTGTACGGTCACTCCCAATTTTTCCAGAGCCGATAAAGCTTTTGCGGATAATTCCGGTGAGTAGGGAGGGAGAATGCGATCGGCTCCTTCCAACAACAATATTTTAGTTTCTGTGGTGTCGATATCGCGAAAATCTTTTTTGAGCGTGCTGAAGGCAAGTTCTGCGATCGCACCAGCTAATTCTACACCAGTCGGCCCTCCACCTACGATCGCAAACGTCAACCAAGCACGCCGTTTTTCTGCATCTTTTTCTTTTTCTGCCGCTTCAAATGCCCAGAAAATGCGACGCCTAATTTCTAAGGCATTTTCTATTGTTTTCAATCCCGGTGCTACCGTTGCCCATTGCTCGTTGCCAAAATAATGGTGACTGACGCCAGTAGCAACAATTAATGTATCGTAAGTCAGTTCTTCATTGGGCAAGAATATTTTTTGCTGTTGCGGGTCAATATCTTTTACTTCTCCCAGCAGCACTTTCGTATTTCTATCCTTACTCAGTACAGCGCGGAGGGGTGAGGAAATATCAGCTGGAGATAGACTACCGGTGGCGACTTGGTAAAGTAACGGTTGAAACAGATGAAAATTGCGTTTATCGACTAAAGTCACCTTCACCGATGCGCGACCGAGTGCCTGGGCAGCATAAAGTCCGCCAAAGCCGCCACCGACTATTACAACATGGTGAGGAGACTGATTTTGCGGTGCATCTGCCATATGTAAGGACTTCCTTTGTACAATTTTGTCAGTGACTCGTTTGAGATAACCGTTTTTATGTTAGCGATGCTTCCTTTTTAGTGTGCAATCCTAAAAATAGGTGTATCGATCGCTACAAGCATATTATTTTGGCAAAAAAGTCTACCCAAAGAGATATTTTATGGCATTAGGTATGGTAGCTTAACAAAAGCTCTTAGCTTAGAATTAAAAGATCGCAGTGTCCGGTGAGGGCAACATGAGTGATGTTTTTATTTCCTACTCCCGCAAGGATAAAGATTTCGTAAAACGGCTACATACAGCCCTCGAACAATGCGATCGAGACACATGGGTAGATTGGGAAGATATTCCGCCTACGGCAGATTGGTGGGAAGAAATTCAAGTAGGGATAGAAGGTGCCGATACATTTTTGTTTGTCATCAGTCCCGATTCAGTTAATTCCCCCGTCTGTCGTCAAGAAGTAGATCGTGCTGTTAAGCACAATAAACGGCTAGTACCGATCGTACACAGGATGGCAGAAGATAAAGCCATCCATCCAGCCTTAGTGAAACATAACTGGATATTCTTTGCCGAGGACGAAGATTTCGATCTTAACTTCCAAAAACTCCTCAAAGCACTGGATACCGACCTAGACCATGTGCGATCGCACACGCGCTTGCTGGTAAGGGCGACAGAGTGGGATAAAAAAGGGCAAGACGATAGCTTTTTACTGCGGGGTAGAGACCTAGAAGAAGCAGAACATTGGCTGATCGACGGGGGAGAGAAAGAACCGTTGCCGACCCAATTGCAAAGAGAATATGTCAACAGCAGCCGTAAGGCAGAAACAGCACGACAACAAGCAGAAATTCGGCGTCAAAGAATCGCCTTGGGTGCGGTAACTTCCGTTTCAATTGCCGCAACTGTCTTGGCAGTAGTAGCTTTTTTTCAGTACCAAAACGCCACAAAACGGGAGTTAATTGCCCTCAGCAAAACTTCCGAAGCGCTGTTTGCTTCCAATCAAGAATTTGAAGCTTTGATCGCAGGATTGGAAGCGGGAACAAAAATGCAACGATCGCCTTGGGCAAAAGGTGACCCGGAAGTGCGGGCCCAAGTGATGACCGCGCTACAGCAAGCAGTAGCCTGGGTAAAAGAAGGCAACCGCTTGGAGAAGAATAGCGGTATTATTTGGGATGTAGCTTGGTCGCCCGACGGTAAGACAATAGTGACTGCCTGTCAGGACAAAACCGCCAAACTCTGGAGTCCGGACGGCACTTGGCTGAAAACCCTAGAAGGACACGGCAATTCAGTCAGAAAGGTAGCTTGGTCGCCCGACGGTAAAATTCTCGCCACCGCCAGCTGGGACAAAACCGTCAAACTGTGGAATCAAGACGGCGCATTGCTAAAAACCTTGGAAGAACATACAGCTTCCGTCAGAGGTTTAGCTTGGTCACCGGATGGAGAAATTCTCGCCACATCCGGCGGTACTGGAGATAACACGATTAAACTGTGGAATCGAGATGGTGTAAGGCTAAAAACCTTCGTCGCACATACTGCTGAAGTTTGGCGCGTAGCTTGGTCGCCGGACGGTCAAACTCTCGCTTCCGCCAGCGAGGACAAAACCGTCAAACTCTGGAAAGCTGACGGTACACCAATTAAAACCCTCACCGGACATACTCAAGGAGTTTGGAGTGTGGCGTGGTCGCCCGATGGCCAACTTTTAGCCACCGGTAGCGGGGACAGCACTGTGAAACTGTGGAAAGCGGACGGTACTGAGGTGGCAACTTTCACCGGTCACAGCAAGGGCGTTAGGAGTGTAGCTTGGTCGCCCGATGGTAAAACGATCGCTTCTGCCGGGGATGACGCTACCATAAAACTCTGGAAGCCAGATGGTAGCTTGGTAGATACCATCACCGGACATACCCAGCAAATCTATGGTGTGAGTTTCTCGCCGGACGGACGCACTCTGGCGACAGCGAGTGGGGATGGGACAGTGAAACTGTGGCCCTTGGACGATAAAAAACCGATCGCAATCCTCAGAGGACATAAAGATTTAGTCAGGAGTGTCGCTTGGTCTCCCGACGGTCAAACTCTCGTATCGACCAGTGCGGACAGATCTCTCAAATTCTGGAAGAGTGACGGTAGTCTGTTGAGAACCTTGACCGGTCATACCGATGAGGTGTGGAACGCGGCTTGGTCGCCGGACGGTCTGACTTTAGCGAGTGTCAGTTGGGACAAAACTTTGAAACTTTGGCAGTCTGACGGTACGGGGATTGCAACTATCGACGCCAAGAGCGAAGAAATTTGGGATGTAGCGTGGTCGCCGGACGGTCAGATGCTGGCGACTGCCAATGATGATAATACCGTGAAAATCTGGACTTGGAGCGGGGCTCGCGCCTTTACATTGGAAGGGCATACCAAAACTGTTTATAGTGTAGCCTGGTCTCCGGATGGGGAGATTATTGCTTCTGGCAGTGGCGATAGTACTATCAAACTGTGGAAGCGCGATCGCACTCTCATCAAAACTCTCCCAGCACACAACGAGGGAGTGAGAGTTCTCGCTTGGTCTCCCGACGGTCAAATTCTGGCTAGTGGTGGTTTTGACAATACCGTCAAACTCTGGAAGTATGACGGTACATTGCTGAAAACTATTACCGGACATAACGATGCAGTCTGGGATATGGCTTGGTCGCCGGACGGTCAAATTCTCGCTACTGCGAGTTTGGACAAGACTGTGAAACTCTGGCGGCGCGACGGCAGTCCCATCCGCACTCTCAAAGGACATAGCGAAGGCGTTTTGGGTGTCAGTTTTAGCCCCGACGGTAAGGTTTTGGCTTTAGCGGATAAGAACGGTACGATCGTTTTATATGATTGGCAGCAACTGAAAGATTTGGATAATTTATTGAGTCGCGGTTGCGATTGGGTGCGCGATTATCTCCTGACTAATGCTAATCTCGATCCGAGCGATCGGCGTCTGTGCAAAGGTATCGGTACTCGCTTGTAATCACCTTTTTTCCCTGAGCGATCGGATCGGGATCGAAAGGAATAAATATTATTCTTTAATAGAAGCAGGGACAGGTACAAAATCGTAGTTATTTGTAGAGGCAACAATTTTTACCAATTGTACGGGAGGATTGATGCGATCGCCTTTCTGTGAAAATTTAATTGTATCCGAGGCTCCTTGAGCAGAAAAATCAGGCCCAACAAGAGCATCTCGCACTCGCACTCGCGTCGCGTTTCCCTTGCTTGTCGATCTCTCGATCGCTGCAATCAAAGCTTTTGCCGCATCGTAAGACATGGCGGTGCGCCAGTTAATTTGGGCACCTCCCCAAAGCTGTTTGGCATTCTTAACAAAACCTGAATCTGGGTCGCCGTCGATATCCCAAGGAATAGCTACTACCATTCCCTCTACTGCTTTTCCACCATCTTGTAAAACTTTATCTCCATACACGTCATCTCCCCCCAAAAGACGCAATCGATTATTGTTGACTTGTGCAACCAGTAGTGCTTCTTTTAAGGAAGCTGTATTGGGCGCTAACATAATCGCTTCTGCTCCCCAATCGATAGCTTTTTCTACTTTTGGTTTAGCAATAAAGCCTTGAGATGACAAATCAAAAAAATTAGGTTCTGATGGAATTTCGATCGCTTCTCCACCTCTTTCCCCAAGAGCATTCGTAAATTCTCGCCTTAAAGAACGACTGTATGCACTCTGAGAATTATAGAAAACTGCTGCCTTTTGCATATGCAGATAGTCTACCATGTAATCGACTAATGCTTTTGCTGCTACAGAATCGCTAAAAACTGTCCGAAAAATATAGGGACTAGCACCTGATAATTCAACAGCCGTGCTGATCGGAGAAATTGCTACTAATTGCCCGAATTTGTAGATATCTTTTACCGCCAATGTTACCTGGCTAGCCCAATGTCCAACGACACCTAAAACTTGTGAAGTTTTTACTAAAGCTTCAGCCACTTTTTTGGCTTCGTTTTCCTTGTCGTCATCATTGACTACCACTACTTTTAACCTGACTCCATTAATGCCTCCATCGCGATTAGTTTCATCCTGAATTTGAGCTACTCCGCGCAAAATTTCGAGCGCATCGCCTGGGTCACGACCAATCGGAGCTACTACGGCGATCGTATATGCTTTCTCCTGTCCAATTCGTGCGTTATTGAGATATATTAGAGTTTCGGGGGAATTAGTATGTTTGGCGATTGCATCTTCAAAGTACTGCTTAGCTTGCGAATAATCACCTTTGGTAATTGCCTTAACTCCTAATTCTTTTAAATCTAGAAATGATTGATTGCCTTCACCTTCTTTCCCTATTAATATTGTTTGACCCATGCTCATCCTTTCCGGTAGTGGCTGGTCAAAATCCTGTAAATACTTTATGAGATAATTTGATATAATAATAATTGCTAACACCAGCGTAAATAAAACTATAAAATAAAAATACTTCTTGCCTATTCGTTCTGATTTAGTTGTCTCATATTTGATCAGATTTTTACCTTCGAGGTTAAAACCTTCGGGAAATGTGGTCTTGTCATCGTAAATAGCTGTTGTGAAGTTGGTTTCTCTAAGATCTGCGCCTGTGAAATTGGTTCCTTTTAAATTTGCCTCACTTAGATTTGCTTCACTCAAATTGGTGTTACTAAAGTTGGCTCGATTCAACCTGGCTTTATATAGGGAAGCTTTACTTAGGTTAGCTCCACTTAAAATTGCCCGACTTAAGGAAGCATTATTTAAGATCGCCCGACTCAGGTTGATTCCACTCAGGTTGACTCCAGTGAGGTTGACCTTAGACAGAACCACATCTTGAAAATTTCTTTCTCCTTTTGCGTATCGCTGTTTCAGGTCTTTAACATCTTTAACTTCCATATCAACTGCCCATCACGCCGTTGGCAAACAGTTTATCAGTTAGGGGAATGTCTATGACTGTGACTAATTTTACCTTGATGTTGCCAGAAAGGTACAATCACATTCTTTTTACTTTCTTCCTGTCATTCGATTGTGTATTATTCTTTTTCCCCTAGAGCCCCTCTGCTCCGGTCACCCCGGTCGCGGCTTCATACATATTCTTTGAGCGGGAAAGGAGTAGGTGAGTGAGGGACGAAGAAACCCGGTTTCTTGAAGAAACCGGGTTTCTGGGATTGACTTTTCGCTCGACTTGTACTTCCCTGTGTACCAAATTATCATCTACTTGAGAACCATAACTCGCGTACCCATAGCCGATGAGTTGCTTAATGCTTCCAAATGAGGGACTTGATTTGTCGATACAGGGGTGGGGGCAGTTTCAATAACCATATTTCGTGCTTTATCTTTAATAGACTTAAGTACCAGACGCACTACCCAGGAAGAAAGCTGCGGGTTTTGGTCAATTTCTGTTATCAGAGCATCTAAATCGTTAACAATAGCGATCATTGGGAAGTTGATATCGTTCTGCATAAGTTTGATGCCCTCTTTTTAATGTTTTCGTTCTCTAGGTTCAGAATAAAAAAATGCAGTTAGGATTTTGTCTCGTTGTGTGTCACTCTCTTAGGTGACTGTTTTTACTTCAAATGGCAAGTTGCGATCGCTTTGGCGCGAATCCTTGCGGTACAAGCAAGCTAAGCGGTTGCAGCGCGGTTGCATCGGGTGTTGGGAGAGATGGCTTTGGCGATCGCAGTGGACAATTAGCAGATCGTCACACACCTGTTTCCCTTGAAGATGCAGCTGAGGGGGGAGTGGAAGAGTGGGGGAGTGGGAGAGTAGGAGAGTGAGGGAGTGGGGAAGTGGGAGAACGAGATAGCGGGAAGAAATTCCTAATTTTGACTTTTGACTTTTGACTTTTGACTGCCTTTAAGTTACATTTTTGACTGCAACTCGATATGAGACCTCACCCATCTGTGCGAGCTGGCTGAATTGGCGGTGGCTGGGCGGCTGGATGGCGCGATCGCTCTGAAAAAGTTTATTTACAATCTGTGGCGAGATCCTGCGAACACAGCCAGTCGCATCAAATCTCAAGGGATATCGAATTGTATTCAAGTCACACCCGCAATTTATGAAGTATTAAAAAATCGGTATATTTTTGAGGAGCGGGGAATTATCCATGTACAAGGTAAGAGAGATATGACTACTTATCTCTTCAAAGGCAAACGTCCTCCAATGGAGGCCGAAGGATGATTTTTTCGATCTTTCAGCGGTGGGCATTGCTGACAAAACCTCGCTCCGTAATAGGATAAAATATGGGATACACGACAGAATTTGAGGGGGCTTTTTATCTAGACAAACGATTATTCGATAGCGAATTTCTTTATTTATTAGAGTTTTCCAGAACCAGACGTATGAAGCGAGATGTTACCATCTTGGCAGATGTTCCAGACCCCGCACGAGAAGCAGTTCATTTGTCGTTAGGTGAAGATGGCTGCTATTTTGTTAACGAAAAGTGGGATAGAGATTCAGAAATTTCGATTGTGGATTACAACCGACCGCCAGCCGGACAACCTGGGTTGTGGTGCCGATGGATTCCCAACTCTAATGGTAGCGGTATTCAGTGGGATGGCGGCGAGAAGTTCTATCACTACATCGAATGGTTGCAATATCTGATCGATCGCTTTATTCAACCTTGGGGTTATACGTTAAACGGAAAAGTTTATTGGCAAGGAGAAGAGCCCGATGATAACGGTAAGATTATAGTCGAAGATAACAAGATTGTTTGCCCTGAAGATGCTGAAGAATTGCTGAAATATGCCGTTTCGCCTGTCCGGATTCCACGAGGGGTTTTCCAAAGTCTGGAAGCGATCGAAAAAGCTGGCATAGCTTTAATAAATTGGCGTTGGGTAATGGACAAAGTGACAGTTTTAGGTCATCGGGAAACAGCAATGTGGATGGAATCTAATGTAGAAAAGTATTTTGATGGTTTGCAGCGAGGTTTTGAAGCTGATGGTAAGGTTTTGAAAAGTAAAGATGTGGTATTTTGATGTGCGATCGCTTAATTTTCATGTCAACCTCAGTTATTGCCATCCAGAAATTGGGTTGTTTGCAAGTTGTGCAGTGTTTGTTTGCAAGTGACTGCTGTTAGTGAAACGACGTTCTAGCAGAAATTGATAGGCAATTTCAAAATCTGCGGCAATAATGCACATACCAGTTGGGTTAGTTAATCCTTGCATACGATAGCGTCGAATCGCTTGCAAAGTAGCTTGATTGCAAAGCAGCGCCAGTTCCGCACCGTTCCAACCTTCTGTCCGCACAGCCCAAGCTACTAGGTTGACATCTGCGGCTAAGGGCCGATCGCGATTGTGAACGCGCAAAATTTCTAGGCGACTGGTGACATCAGGGAGATCTACTTTAAGTTGCAAATCGAGACGACCGGCTCTTAACAGAGCGGGGTCAATCATATCCGGTCGATTGGTGGCGGCGATAATCATCACATTGTCGCAGGATTGAACGCCATCAATCTCCGTGAGCAGTTGACCGACGACGCGAGCGCTCACACCGGAATCGCTCTCGGAAGTTCCCCCCCGCATGGGAAACAGAGTATCAATTTCATCAATAAAAATAACGCAGGGTGCTGCTTGCCTAGCTCTAGTAAACAAATCTCGCACGGCTTGTTCCGATGCACCTACCCAACGACTGTGCAGTTCGGCACCGGTGACGGCAACGAAATTTGCTCTTGCTTGAGAAGCGACAGCTTTAGCCAGAAGTGTTTTACCAGTTCCCGGTGGGCCCCAAAGTAGTATCCCGCGTGGAGAAATCGCTTTCATTTGGCGGTAGAGTTCGGGATAAAGCAAGGCACCTTCTACAGATTCTTGCAAAATATATTTAATGGTTTCCAGTCCGCCAATGGCATCCCAGGTAACAGTGGGGGTTTCGATCGCGACCGGACGCAGGACGGAAGGTTTGACATTTTGTAGCGCTGTCAAAAAATCTTGCTGACTGATGCTGAGATTGTTTGGGATGGGGGTGTGCAGAGAAGGAGCAAAGCGGTGCAAGGCATTGTAAGCTGCTTTCTGACAGAGAGCTTTCAAGTCAGCACCCACAAATCCGATCGCCAAATCTGCGATCGTCCCAAGATCGACATAGGGCTCTAAAGGCATAGAGCGAGTTTGAATCCGGAGAATTTCCAAACGTGCGTTGCGATCCGGAACTCGGAAATTCACTTCTCGATCGAATCGTCCGGGGCGACGCAGTGCCGGATCTACATGATCGGGACGGTTAGTTGCAGCTAGAACGATCACCCCATTCAGTTCTGCAAAACCATCCATAAGGCTCAAAAGTTGTGCGACTACCCGCTTTTCCACTTCACCTTCTACACTGGCGCGATTCGGTGCAAGGCTATCAATCTCGTCAATAAACACCAGACAAGGTGCTAATGTTCTAGCTTTCTGGAAAATCTGCCGCAGACGCGCCTCTGCCTCACCATAGTACTTACCCACCACCTCTGGGCCGGCGATCGCGATGTAGTTTACACCCAGTTCTCCTGCCAAGGCGCGAGCGGTGAGAGTTTTACCCGTTCCCGGTGGCCCAACGAGCAACACACCACGGGTAGGTTCTAATCCCAATCTTGCTAACAAGTCCGGACGCTTGAGCGGTATCGCAACCAAATCGTGCAGTTCTGCCAGGACATCCCTTAATCCCCCAATCTCTTGCAATGAAACTTGTCTGGTTTGCTCTAGATAAAGAGCGTTACTTTCTGGTGGCGATACTGGTTTATGTCCAGCAGGTCTTGAGCTCCGCATAGCTGTAACCGACGGTTGTTGAGATTGAGGAAAATTGCTGCGATCGGGGTTCGCGAACAAGTCAGAATTAGTGATGTGACTGGCATTATTCAGCGACTGTTGCTGCTGAGCCTTTTGCTGCTGGGCTTTTGCCAGTATCAACAGTTGTTGAAATTCTCGGAATAGCCTGCCCACATTTCGCCCCTACTGAATCTTAAGTTTGATGGGTTTCGTTGACACTCAAGAGCCCTAAAGGGACGGGGATTCTTCATTCATAGACTCAGCTTGCTTGCGACTGGATTACTCCAACCAAAGTAGCGGCCAAATCTCCTGAAGCGTTCGGATCTTCGATCCAAGTTCCGGTATGCCCTACCGTACTCAAGGCTACTTTTAGAATCATCAGTGCCGCATTCCAATCCCTGTCCAAAATCAATCCACATTTA